>NZ_VOJB01000093.1:0-30033 GCF_007910085.1 Klebsiella sp. ME-303
CTGGCTCGAAAGCAAAGCGGCAATCATCAGATCACATGATTCTGGCACAATATTCGTAACCAGTAAGCGCATACCCTGAATCACTTAAAAGTGTAACCCTCAGGGTTCGAATGACTATATCTGGCACAAAGCGCTGCCTACCAAACTCACCCCATGTCCTGTCGCGGTGTATTAAACAACGGGGAGCCACTCAGCTTAAGCATGTACGTTTGCTTTATACTAAGATATTTATCCAACATAGGCGTTAAGATATCGTCTCAGGATCAAGATGGATTTATCAGCATGACCAGAACAGAAAGGCTTCTCGAATTACTACAGATATTAAGGGCGCAAAGATATCCGATCACGGCTTCAGCTCTCTCAGAAAGATTAGAAATAAGCGTGCGCTCCCTTTACAGAGATATAAAAACGCTACAGCAGCAAGGTGTGTGCATTGAAGGGGGGGCTGGAATTGGTTATATCGTTAAGTCTGACTTTCATTTGCCGCCTTTAAATCTTTCTCATGAAGAAATTAATGCTATTATACTTGGGCTAAACTGGGTTTCTCATAATACGGATCATGATTTCAAAAAAAACGCAAGGAATGCGCTTGCTAAAATACATGCCGTTATTCCCGGTGAATTAAAAAATCTTATTGAGAGTCAATCCTATCTGACCGGTCCCACAGAAAAGAATGAGGTGTTTTTTGAAGACTTGCGTGATGCGATTAAAAAACGAAAGAGAATCAAAATAAAGTATTGTGATAAGAGCAATGTTAACTCTTCTCGAGTCATATGGCCCATCGCATTGGTATATATGGAGTCATGCTGGCTTTTGGTTGCATGGTGTGAAATGAGAAAGGATTTCCGTCATTTTAGAACGGACAAAATACAAGGCATTGTGCCGCTGGATTCCAGGTATAGTGAAAGCAGGTTAGTTTTATTGAATAAATGGAGAATGAAAGAGGGGATCGGCCTGGAGAAAGAGTACTGACAAAAACTGTCACTGCGAATTTGTATACTTCCTCAGATGTAAGACTCAATGCTACGTCATAGGGGGGATTGTGAATTTTCAAAATAAAGTGGCTGTTATCACCGGCAGCACTGCAGGTATAGGCGAGGCAGTCGCAGAGCAATTACACAAACATGGCGCGAAGGTCGTCATTGTGTCCCGCTCGTCAGAGGAGGCGAAACAAAAAGCGAAACAATTGTCTTCACAGGGACAACCAGCAATGGGGATCGGATGCGATGTGTCACAGCCCGAACAAGTACGGCAAATGATAGATGACGTTATCAACTATTTTGGCAGGCTTGATTATGCTGTCAATAATGCAGGCATAACAGGTGAGCATGGTAAAAAGATAACAGAGCAGACAGTTGAAAACTGGGATAAGGTCATTGCCACCTCATTGAGCAGCGTTTTTTACTGCCTAAAATACGAGATACTTCAGATGATGAAGATGGGGGGCGCTATCGTTAATTTATCTGCAGTAAATGGTCTGGTTGGCATTCCTGGGCTGGCGCCTTACACCGCCGCTAAGCATGGTATAATTGGTTTAACCCAAACCGCAGCGCTGGAGTTTGCATGTCAAGGCATTCGCATCAATGCCGTCGCTCCGGGCTATGTCCAAACCCCACGAATAAGCGAATTCCCTGAAAATATCGTACGCAGTTTCGCAAATAGCCACCCTATGAAAAGGATGGCAAAAATGCAGGAAATCGCAGACTTCATATTGTTTTTGTTGTCAGATAAATCAGCGTTCTGTACCGGAGGCGTTTATCCCATTGATGGTGGTTTTTTAGCTGAGTGACATTCCCGTTAGGTTTTTTAAAGCCTCCGTTTTGCCGCGTCAGAGGCCAGGGGCATGCCGGGCCGTTCCGTCAACGTCAGCCCGGCGCTGGCTATCACTGATATTTGGCGACCAGATACTCCTCTTCGCTGCGTCGCCAGAAATGTGAAGGAATAAACGGGGATATATACTCATACGAGGGCGCGAAGAAGGATCGTACCTGAGCCCGGCGATAAAAAACGTATTGCACATATCCGGGAGCCGCTGGAGCGGGGAACGCCCCTGAAAAAAAGCGGCGGGCCGGTGATATTTGCTGCACGCTTTTCCCTCACTATCTGCTACGGGACAGCATACCGCGTCGTATGCTGCCTTGCCGTTCTTTTCGTTAACCCGGAGTTCACTATGAACACGTTGTCGTTTTTACATTCCGCCATTAATCAACGTCTGCTGCTGCCAGTGGTGTTTGCTCTGCTGACCACGCCGGTTTTGGCCGCAGGTGACAATAGTACCAATAGCAAAACGCCGGACTGCCCCAGCGGTCAGGTGTATGACAGCACGAAAAAACAGTGCGTACCTGAAAAAACAAGCCAGCTCAGCGATGAAGATAAAACGCGTTATGCCTATCATCTGGCCAAAAAAGGGGAGTACCAGGCGGCCCTGGACCTGCTCAACACCCTGAAAAATGGCGATACCGCGGAAGCCTGGAATTACCGGGGCTATGCCACGCGTAAGCTGGGCCGTACCGATGAGGGCATTGGCTACTATCAGCGTTCAATCGCGCTCGATCCGACCTATGCCAAAGTACGTGAATACCTTGGTGAAGCATGGCTGGCGAAAGGCCGTCCTGACCTGGCAAAAGAGCAATTGAAAACTATCGCCACGCTGTGCGGCTATAGCTGCGAGGAGTACCGGGATCTTCAGGCAGCGATCGACGGTCATCCTGAGTCCTGAATAAGAGTATGAGGATAAAAAAATTACGACCAGCGGCGTCCGTCAGCATCTTGCTGCACATCTGACACGCCTGTGGCGCTATGGGTTGGTTCTGTCGCGTAACCGAGAGGTTGTCGAAGAGCGGGTTCAGTCTGCCTGTGTCCGCGCGCTTGAAAAAAGCGCGCGGTTCACCCCGAGGAGGCGGCCGACACGTTGCCCGTCCCGATTGGTTACCCTATCCTGGTTTTATCTCCAATTGACCGGCCCCGGGCAATAGCCGCTGTCAATGTTCCCTGGCCAATTCGTGGCATACGATACCGAGCTGTTCTACGGCATGCAAAAGCGCGGGGGTGGGTTCATTCGCACCGTTCAGGCGCAGGTAGTTTTGCAGTTCCGCCGCGCCCGGGGAAAACAGCGGCCCCGGACTGACGCCAATGCCCAGGGCGAGTGCGCGACGATGTACCTCCAGCGCATCTATCCTGGAGGGGAGTTGTACCCAAATCAAAAAGCCGGCTTCCGGAGCCGCGACGCGCGTGCCCGGTGGGAAGCAGGCTTCAACTCGGGTGATGATGGCGCGCATACCTTCCGCAATCCGCAGCTTCAGGTGCCGCAGGTGCCTGTCGTAATCGCCGCTGGCGAGGATCTCGTTTGCCGCGGCTTCAATCAGCGGCGCGCCTGCCCATTCTCCGGCCATGCGGGCCTGCAATACCGCGGAGTGGTAGCGTCCGGCAGCAATCCAGCCAATTCGCCAGCCCGGCGCCAGGGTTTTCGACAGCGAACTGCAATAAATCACATTTCCGTCCCTGTCGAAGGCTTTACACGCGGGCGGACGCTGAGCGCCACCGGCCAGATCGCCATACACATCGTCCTCAATGAGCGGGATGCCCTTATCGGCGAGCAGCGCCACCAGCGCCTGTTTGCGCGCCACGGGCATGCTGGCACCCAGCGGATTTTGCACCGTGGGTGAGGCAAGCACGGCCGCAGGGCGGTGGCGCTGGATAGCCTCTTCAAGGGGCGCCAACAATAAGCCTTCAATCGGGTCTGTGGGGATCTGTAACGCCTTCAGACCCAGATCTTCCAGCAGCAGAAGCGTGCCGAAGTAGGCGGGCTGCTCTATCGCGACAGCATCGCCAGGCTGGCATACCGCGCGGAGCGCCAGACGTAGCGCCTGGGTTGCGCCTGCCGTAATGATAAGGTCATCCGCGCCAAAAAGAGCGCCCCACTGCGCAGCGCGTGCGGCAATCTTTCTGCGCAGGTCCGCTCTTCCCGGGGGCAGGCTGTAGCTCTGCCCGCGCGCATCAAGCCGACGACCGGCGGTGTGCAGCGCCCGCTGTAGTGCATCCACGGGAAGCCAGGCGGGATCGGGTAGCGCGGCGCCAAGCGGCACCAGACGCGCTTCAGCGCTACCGAACAGCGACCGGGCAATGGCGGACATAGTCACCGGCACCGGCCCGGGCAAAGAGGCAGCGCGCTGTTCGTTTCCGGAGGCGGCTGGCTGGCGGACAAAATAGCCTGAACGCGGTCGCGCGATAATCAGACCCTCCGCCTCAAGATAACGCAGTGCTTCCAGGGCCGTGGGGAGGCTGACCTGTTCGCGTTCGGCCAGTTTACGCGCGGAGATAATGCGATCGCCAGCCCGTAAAACGCCTGAAGCAAGCGTCAGCCGCAGCATATCGGCTATACGGCGGTAGCGGGGCGTCGGCGGGGATATTTCGGACATCGTCATCTGTATAGTCTGCTTTTTGATAAATCTGACTATACAGGCGAAGCGGGGCGCCATCTATAGTGTGTTCCACACCAACCAGCCGGGGAAATCATATGCACAGCGACAGTTTTGACCTTTCACTTTACTTCCGCCGCATAGGCTATAGCGGGCCTGCGGCAGCGGATACCGCAACGCTACACGCGCTCATGCGTCACCAGCTCTTTGCCATCCCCTTCGAAAATCTGGACGTACAGGCAGGTAAAATCGTGTCGATGGAGCCCGATGATATTGCCAACAAGCTCTTACGGCAGAGACGGGGCGGCTACTGTTATGAACTCAACGGGCTGTTTACCATGGCGCTGGAAGCGCTGGGCATTGCCTGGCGGTTTGTCGCGGCGCGGCCCATGTTCTATCCCGCGCGCCGGCCTAAAACCCATATGGCGGTCGTCGCGGAAGTCGAGGGCCGTCAGTGGCTTTGCGACCTTGGCTTTGGGAGCTACGGTATTCGCGCGCCGCTGGCCCTGGATGAACTTGATACGGACATTATCCAGGATTTCGATACGTTCCGGCTTAGCCGCGATGCGCACGGCGACTATCTGCTGCAGGCAAAAGTTGAGGGAAGCTGGGCCAATCAATATGGTTTTGACCTGTCACCTCAGGAATGGATTGATTTTGCTCCGGCCAATTTCCTTAACTCCACGCACCCCGACGCGGTCTTTGTACAAAAGCTGCTGGTTATACAGCATCAGCCCGAGGGGCGCTTTATTCTGCTGGGCAATACGCTCAAGAGCATTACCGCGGATCGGGTAGAAAAGCAGCGGCTGGAAGACGATGAAATTGCGCATGTACTTGAGCAGCGCTTTGCGTTGTCTGCCCGCTAATTAATCAAAGGGGCCAATGAGTCCGGGGCGGAACGGGCACGAAGCAGGGATGCCGGGGGAGCCATCGCGATCGCCATGAGGTGGGAGTGACCGCTTCCCCGTGCCCCTCTCAATCTGTTCATCTGCTGCGACATCAGCAGCGGGTGATTATTTACGTTGCCGGCGGGTATATGAAATAGCAGATAATGCAAATAAAAAACTAACGCCACTTTTAATAAACAAGGCTATTCAGTTAATTACCACTACAAAAATAAGATAATTCTATCTGAGCTGGCCAATCTGTATCCGTAGTACATATTTCCGCCACACAACCCCCTGCGCCTGGAAATTCATTGCTAACAAGTAGTTACAGCTGCGCGGCAATATTTTTGGCGATAAAAAATGGTTAAAATAAAATCATCTACTAAAATCAAATTGTTGATTAAATTCATACAATGCTCGTTCGTATTAATTTAGATAATTGGCTTTGTGTCGAATGCCCAAAATTTAAGCAGCGGGTGATAGCTGCTGACGATAATTATCCCGCTCGATATTGCCCTGGGTCTGGCAGGTAAATTCCTGCTCTGGACGTTTGTGTAAAACGACACCGGGCTAATTGAGTTATTTCAAAGGACAACGTAAATGACGAATATCTACGACTCTACCAATATAAGCAGTCAGGAAGCAGCCAGGCACTTGCCTGCGGCTGCTGTAAACAGCGCGAGCGCGGTTTCATGGGGGGCGATATTTGCAGGCGCCGCCGCTGCCGCCTCGCTGGCGCTTATGCTGCTCATGCTTGGCGCCGGATTAGGCCTCACTTCAATCTCTCCCTGGGAAAACCAAGGTCTTGCGGCGGGTACCGTCGGTATTGCCGCCATCGCCTGGCTGACGTTTACCCAAATTGTGGCGTCAGGAATGGGGGGATATCTGGCCGGACGGCTTCGGACTAAATGGGTTGATACGCATACCAATGAAATCTATTTCCGCGATACGGCGCATGGCTTTCTGACATGGGCGGTGGCGCTGCTGGTATCAGCCGTTCTTTTAACCACCACCATCAGTTCACTCATCGGCGGCAGCGCAAAAGTCATTGGTTCCGTTGCCGGGGGCGCGACGGCAACCGCCGTGAATAACGCGGGGGAGGGATCATCGATGTTATCGAAGTCATCGATGGAATATTTTACCCGCTCGCTGTTCAGGGCTAGCGGCTCCACTCCGGCAGGTAACAGCAACGCATCAGGCAATGATGTTATGGCCATGAATCAGCCGGCGCCGCCAAAGGCGGAGTCACCCGCTCAATTAGCCGAGGTGACGGGCATTTTTGCTAACAGTATTTATTCTGGCGCGCTTCCCAAGGATGATCTGACCTATGTGGCGCAGTTGGTTTCTCAGAATACCGGCATCAGTCAGCAAGAGGCCGAGCAGCGGGTGCAGGCGGTTTATGATAAAGCCCAGGCTAATTTGAAAGAGGCAAAAGATAAAGCGCAGCAGGCCGCAGACGCCGCCAGAAAAACCACCAGCTACGTCACTCTGTGGTCATTTATTTCTCTGTTAATTGGCGCTTTTGTTGCCAGTCTCTGTGCCACCTATGGCGGCCGTCAGCGTGATTTATAACGTCTAATACTCATTATACGGGAGGAACCTATGCGTTCAATATTGCTTTTCTTTCTGGGTGTGCCAATTCCTATCATTATTTTAATCGCGCTATTTGTGCACTGACTATTTTCCGGCCCCGCAGGAATCGTGGTTAAGAAAATACTGACCCTCGCACATTACCGCTAAAGCATAAATGCCCGTCGAGGGCATTTATGCTTTTTATCAGGCGCTCAGAGGAGCCTGCTGCGCGTCACCAGGGAAGCTCTCCGCGACAGAGTGATGTCAACTAGCAATAACACCCGCAGTGAATTAACGCTCACGCCTTGCCATCATCAGCGCCAGGTCAACGAGGCGGTTAGAGAAGCCCCATTCATTGTCGTACCACGCCAGAATTTTAACCATATTGCCGCCAATCACCAGCGTTGACAGACCGTCGATAATCGACGAGCGCGGGTCACCCTGGTAGTCGCTGGAGACGAGCGGTTCATCGCTATAGCCGAGGATCCCTTTTAGCGGCCCCGCCGCGGCGGCTTCACGAAAGGCATTGTTCACCTCTTCGGCCGTCACCTCTCGCGCCAGCGTCACGGTCAGGTCGACAATAGACACCACCGGTACCGGGACGCGCAGCGAGTATCCCGTTAAGCGGCCATCCAGCTCAGGAATAACTTTGCCCAGCGCCTTCGCTGCGCCGCTGGAGTAAGGCACTATCGACAGAGCGGCGGCGCGAGCGCCGCGCAGATCTTTTTCCGGCTGATCGTGCAGGGCCTGGCTGTTGGTGTAGGCGTGGGTGGTGTTCATCAAACCGTGCTTAATACCGAAATGCTGGTGCAGAACCTGCGCGGCAGGCGCCAGACCGTTGGTGGTGCAGCTACCGTTGCTGACCACGAAGTGTTTATCCGGGGAGTAGAGGCCATCGTTAACGCCCATCACGATGGTTAAATCATCGTTTTTGCCGGGGGCGGAGATAATCACGCGCTTTGCGCCACCGCTGTAGATATGCACCGCCGCCTTGTCGCGATCGGTGAAGAACCCGGTGGCTTCAATGACGATATCGACTTCATGCTGATGCCACGGGATATTGGCCGGGTCGCGTTCGCTGAATACGGTTATGGGTTTACCGTCAACCACAAGCTGCCCTTCACCGGCGGTGACGTCGGCGTCGAGCTTACCGAGCAGCGAGTCGTATTTCAGCAGATGCGCCAGCGTTTTGCTGTCCGTCAAATCGTTGATCGCCACAATCTGAATATCCGGATGACCCAGTGCAGCGCGTAGTACGTTGCGTCCGATACGGCCAAAACCGTTAATACCGACCTTTACCATGATTAACTCCTTATCCATTGTCTCTGGCGTCAGAGTAGGCCGGGCAGGCTTTGGCGTAAATGACAAAAAAGGATCACTTTACGCCATTTTGCGACAGTGAAATCGCTGGCGATATTCCCCGGGTGTGAGGTGAAGCTGTTTTTCAAACAGCCGTCGCAGGTTAATGCTGCTGCCAAATCCCGTTTGTTCGGCGATACGATCCAGGGTCTCGTTAGTTTGCTCCAGACGCTGCCGCGCGGCGGCCAGACGGGCTTCGGCGACGTAGCGCGCCGGCGAAGCACCGGTTTCCCGGGTAAATACGCGGGTGAAATTCCTTGGACTCATGGCGACCCTTTCCGCCAGTTTATCCACGCTGAGATCGGCGGTGAGGTTTGCGAGCAACCACGCCAGCAGATCGTTAATAGGGCCCAGGGTGCTGGTCTGCTGAAGGTTGTAGCGGCTAAACTGCAGCTGGCCGCCGGGACGACGCAGGTACATGACGAAATCCTGGGCAATATCGCGCGCCAGGCTGAAGCCGTAGTCCTCTTCAACCAGCGCCAGGGTGAGATCGAAGCCGGAACTGACCCCGCCAGAGGTCCAGATGTGTTCGTCCTGAATATAGAGCGGACCGCCTTCGACGCGTACCTGAGGAAATTCCGCCTGCAGGGTATCCAGTAGCTTCCAGTGGGTAGTGGCTCGCCTGCCGTCCAGCAGCCCGGTTTGCGCCAGCAGCAGGGCTCCGCCGCAAATGGAAGCAATGCGGCGGGCATGGGGAGCCGCAAGGCGCAGCCAGTCAACCACCGCAACCCCTTCCTGCGGGTTTTGACCTCTGCCGGTAATCATGATGGTATCGAGCGGCTCGCGAGGGTCTATCTCATGCAGGCGATGATCGGCCAGCAGATTTAAACCGGACTGACCATGGATCACCTGATGCGGCTGGGTGGTCGCTAGCTGGACCTGGTAGCAGAGCTCCCCGGCGCCTTCCGGGTGCAGACGGTTGGCCTGCATCAGAATGTCGGCAATACCGGCGGATTCAAACAGCATGCCGCCATCCGGGACAATAATAAGTATCTTCTTCATGTCCTGAAAAGTAATCTTTTTACAGAATAAGTCAACAGAACAGACGGGGGAGGGGGAGTTTCTGCCACCGCAGCGACGCTCTCGTCTCGCTCGCTGATGGTGTGACGTCGACGGGATGGGGTTGCCTGCTGAGGTAGGTCTCGCACAAACTGGACTGGAAAAATAGTACCGAATCTCCGCTATGAGCTAATAGCAGACATAACATCCCCGGGATAGTTTGGGAAAGGATACTCTTCCAGCATCAGTTTCGGTTCATGCTTTTTGGGACAGGATACTTTATGCTGGTTACTCTCATTTATAGGATACGACCATGATAACTGTAGAGAAATCCGATCCATTTTCTTCAGAATCCCATCGCTTAATCGAAATGCTATCAGCTGAACTTGCCGCTATTACGGGGGATAGTGGCAAAAGCAATTTCACCGTTGAAGCAATGAATGATGACAAAGCCTTGTGGGTATTGGCAAAGAATACTCATGGCGAAGCAATAGGATGCGGCGCTATTCGGCCGATAACGCAAAATATAGCCGAGCTTAAAAGAATGTTTTCAGACCGAAGCGTGCCAGGAGTTGGGGGAGCTTTACTCACTTTTCTGGAAACATCTGCAAAAGATATGGGTTATAGCGAACTCAGACTGGAAACCCGACACATCAACCATCGGGCAGTAAATTTCTACGAGAAAAATGGATATATTCGTATTGAAAATTACGGCCCCTATGTCGGTAGGACAGAAGCCGTATGTTTCTCAAAAGCATTGCGCTGATTGTATTAATTGGACCTGCTTTCCGCTCCAGGCACAACGCTGTCTACCAAACTCCACCAATGCCCGTTTAGCTATAGCGTTAAGGCTGTGAGCATAAAGACAGATAACGATAATGCGCAGGATCGTGTGTTGCGCTCATGCAGAACCATGGTCATCGCGGTTTCTGCATCGAAACGGAGCAGCCGGCATGTTCGAGGAGGGGACTCCTCCGGAGAAAACGTGCGGAGTATACAGGCACCTTAAAGGGAGCATTTTTCCATGGCGATTCACTGTGCCTGTCTCTGGCCGATATATTCCTCTAATCCCTTTGCCAGGACATCGAAAACCAATTTGCAGCACAGACTATTGCGCAGGTCTTCGTGCATGACGATCCAGGTATCAAGATAGAAAGAAAAGAAATTCGGCAGTAACCTCCGCAGTGGAACAGAGCCATTGGCCAACTGCACCTGGCATATGCCAATGCCGGCCCCGGCGCGAATAAGATTCAGCTGAGCCACGTCGCTGTCGGTGCGCATGGAAAATGCATTCCGGCTTAGCTGAGGGAATTTTTCCAGGGCCTTACGGATGAAAGGCGTATCCTGATCAAAGCCAATCAGCGCATGTTTCAGCAGATCTTTGCTATTTTCAGGCGTGCCATGTCGTGCAAGATAGGACGTCGATGCGTGGAGACCGAGTTCAATGCGGCCAACGCGACGCGCAATAAGCTGTTCCTGTACTGGCGTCGTCATGCGTACAGCAATATCGGCTTCCCTGTGCAGTAAATCCTGAACCCGGTTCGACAGAACTAATTCAATCGTTATTTGTGGGTGAGACTCCCTGAGCCTGGCAATAAGCGGCGGCAGAACTTCAACGCCGATAACGTCACTCGCGGAGACGCGGACGACGCCATGAATGGACGTGCTGTTATGACTAAAGTTGGAGGCTGTGCGCGCTAGCGTATTCGCGGTGCTCTCCATCGCTTCGGCATGCACCCTCAGCGCCAGCGCCGTTTCAGTCGCCAGCAAGCCCGTCTGCGACCGCGTGAACAACACCTGGCCCAGAGCGGACTCGAGCGCAGCGATATGCCGTCCCGCCGTAGGCTGCGTAATCGAAAGCCTGCGTGATGCGCCGGAAAGCGAGCCTTCCCTGAGCACAGCCAGAAATGTTCGGTACCACTCCCATGGGATAGATGTATTCATACAAATTTGTATAGCTGCCCTATAAAGATATGCAATTCAATTTAGCTCTGCCTGTACGTACGCTGTCAAGGTCAAATCAGCAAAGAGGCAGACAATATGGAAACCCGAGGCAAGGTCCTGATACTTGGCGCAACCGGCGGAATCGGTGGTGAAACGGCGCGCCGGCTTATTCAGAACAAATGGGACGTTCGTGCACTAAAACGAGGACTTCATGGCAGTGAACGACGTGGTGACATCCAGTGGGTAGGGGGTGACGCTCTCGACCCGGAGCAGGTCGCCGCTGCGGCAGCAGACTGTAGCGCGATCGTTCACGCCGTCAATCCGCCCGGCTACAGAAACTGGAAGCATCTGGTGCTGCCTATGCTGCGCAACACGATTGGCGCAGCAGAACGAACCGGCGCCTTGATCGTGCTTCCCGGGACCGTTTACAACTATGGTCCTGACGCTTTTCCGCTATTACGGGAAGACGCTCAGCAGACGCCGGTCACCAGGAAGGGAGCTATCAGGGTACAAATGGAGAAAGAACTGGCGGCCTATTCGCAGCGTGGCGGACGGGTATTGATCGTCCGCGCGGGGGATTTTTTTGGTCCGCGCGCCGGTAATAACTGGTTTTCTCAAGGTCTGATTAAGCCCGGCAAGCTGCCTGGCGTCATTACCAATCCAGCTTCGTTTGCAACCGGTCACCAGTGGGCTTACTTACCTGATGTCGCGGAAACGATAGCTGCGCTGCTGGCACGACGCGAGGAGCTTGAGCCCTTTGCACGTTTTCATATGCAAGGTCACTGGGATGCCGACGGCAGCGAAATGGTCAGCGCGATTCAACGCACTGCGGCACGCTATGGCGGCATGGCCAAAATACAATCATTTCCGTGGTGGTTGATGTACCTGGCAGCACCTTTCAACGCAACCTTACGCGAACTTCTGGAGATGCGGTACCTGTGGCGCCAGCCGGTTCGCCTGGACAATACGAAACTGGTGAATTTTTTAGGTGCCGAGCCTCACACTCCTCTTGATGAAGCTGTCCATGCGACATTACAGGGCCTGGGCTGCATTGATCGTACCGAGACAAGGTAGCGGTACTGCCAGCCACTCATCGGCTGGCACACCGTGCCAGGACGTGTGGCATAACGCTAAAGGCGCTGGCAGACCAGCCCTTTATTCTGGCGACAGGCGGATGCGCCGTTAATGGCAAAAGCCTGATGGAAAAGGCGGGTCTGCAACTTGTTGATATACGCGTGACGGTACGCGACTGGATTAGCGCCTGTAAGCTGGTCGCGGAAGGGATGGGCGTCGCCATTGTGCCTGAATCAGCCCTGCCAGAGGCGTTGCGCAATCTGTGCGTGGTGCCAGTGACGCCTGCCATACACCGTGAGTTTCGGCTGGTCTGTTCGTCATCCGGAACGTCTTCCGGCGCAACGCAGGCGCTACTTAACGCGCTACGTAAACGAGGATGAGCGGGCATGCGGCGAACCGGATCGTCAGCGATAAGCGACAAACCGGCTTATTGTTTATATCGGCGCAGGCTGGAGGCGGGATGCCAAAGGAGGGCTGATTCGGGGCGTATTGGGCGGCGCACCAGCTCTCCCCCACAGTTCGGGCAATGGCCTTGCAGCTGCTGAGTCACGCAGTCAACGCAAAAGGTGCATTCGAATGAACAGATGTACGCGCTTGTTGATTCTGGCGGCAGATCGTTATCACAGCATTCACAATTAGGGCGAAGTTCAAGCATGGTGATCTCCTGTTATTAAAGGGGCGTCATGAGCGCTCGAGGGGCATCTGCCTGTCCCGTATTCGAACCGCTGCGCTTAATCTGCACGAGATGAGCATGATCGACAGGTCGAAAAAAGCAAGAGATTGAGTGGCTTATCAGTACCAACCGCTTCTGGCGCTGGTGGTTGGGGGAAAAGACCGCTGAGCCTGTGCAGCGTGAGAAGAGGACGTTAATAGAGGAATAAAAACATCGCCAGATTTGCCCGTGGCGGCTACAGTTAAGATTATTTAACTGGTATGACCACATAGGCGGATATCTTTTATGAACCTGATAACAATCCCTGTAAATCAGGGGGATGTTCTGGCTGCCACAGTATGGGAGAGAAGCGATGCTAAAGCGCTGGTGATCCTCCATCCTGCCACCGCGGTATCACAGGCGTTTTACAAGGACTTCGCTGAGTACCTTTACGCAATGGGATTCAATGTTCTGACCTACGACTATCGGGGGATAGGTCATTCCAGGTCAGGCACGCTACAACACTGTCATGTCTCTATGTCCGACTGGATCGAGCAGGATGTCGGCTGCGTTACCGCCTGGGCAAAGCTGCGTTTCCCCAATCTTCTGCTGATGGCGGTAGGGCACAGCGTTGGCGGGCACGCTATTCTGCTTTCGACGGCCACCCGGTCGCTGCATGCGGCGGTTCTTGTTGCTTCGCACGCTGGCGTCACCCGCACAATTAAACAAACGCAGGAAAAGCTCAGAGTCTGGTTTGTATTACGTATTCTGGCGCCGGTTCTGTGTCGTACCTTTGGCTATATGCCTGCCAGACGCCTCGGGCTGGGGGAAGATTTACCCGCGCCCGTCATGCTGCAATGGGGGCGCTGGAGTGCCATGCCCGACTATTTTTATGACGATCGCGCCTGGGATGCGCGCCGACGGGCAAGCGAAGTCACGTTACCCCTTCTGGTACTCGGTTTTGATGACGATCCCTGGGCTAATTCTGCAGCGATTACGCGCCTGCTGGCGCCGGTGGAAAACGCAAAAATTGAACGCCGCGAGATCCGGCACGCGGATTATGGTATTCCGGCCGTCGGCCACATGGGCTTTTTCCGCACCCGATGTGCGGAAAAAATATGGCCTGAAGTCGGTCGCTGGCTGGAGAGACAGTGTCAACCCCCGGGATAATGTCTTCCCGGCTATTTTTCTTATAGTCGAAGAGATTAACAGGACATGGTATGCCGTAACCGTCGGTGCTCAGGTTTCAAAGCGGCAACAGGCGCATCCGGGGAAATAGTTCATCGCGACTCAGAGAGATATCATGTCTGTTCAAAAAAGGGCAAAGAGGATGCACTAAGATGCTGGCTTATATCACTATAGGTACAAATGACTTTCAGCGCTCCGTGGACTTTTATGAGGCTATTTTTAAAGTTCTTGGCTACTCACGACTGCCAGCCTGGACAGAAAGCTGGGCAATGTGGGGAGATGAAAATAATCCACATGAGGTGTTCAACTTCTGTATTTGTCCTCCTTTTGACCAGCATCCCGCAACGGCGGGAAACGGGACAATGTTCGCATTCCGTGCAGACAGCGCTGACCTTGTCAGGCGGTTTCATGCAGCAGGCCTCCTTGCGGGAGGGGAGAATGAAGGCGAGCCAGGTACACGAACCGCATACGGCCCCGACTTTTATGTTGCCTATCTGCGCGATCCTGACGGGCATAAGCTGGCATGCGTTTGTCAGCATTATTCTCCTGAAGCAGATAAGTTCGTAGATGAACAATAGGGACTTCACTTAACACATTTAACGGTTTGAGCATTGATAAAGCCTGGCGATGAAATGCGGCGTTTGCGGCGAACTCGCTCAATATCGTTTACGGCTGCCACCGTTTGCTCCCGGCCCTTAGCCGTCCGGGCTAATTAACCCCCGCATTAAAGCTGCCGGGCTGATTATGGTGCAGGAGAGCGGAGCGACAGGGCATTTTCCTGAATAAGCTGAGAACGGCGATAGCCCCAGACCCTGGTTGTATCGCCGTTTAGCGTCTAAGCCACCTTACTCCTTCTTCTCGCCCAGCGTCGGCGTCTCGTCAAAGAAGTTCCACGGTTTCAGCAGCGCGTGCGCCCACTCGGTCGGCATAATCGGCCACTCCTCGGCGCGAGCCACGTGGGTGGTGCCGGTGGTGATCCACACCACGTCATCATGGTTGTCCAGCGACTCGTCATCTTTCGCGTACTGGCCGAGGCCGGTGTCGTGAATCGAACGGTTAGGGTACTTGCCTTCCGGGAAGCGCTCGGTGGGATGATAGCGGGTGACCCACAGCTGCTTATCCATAAAGCTCAGACGATGATAAATCCACTCATCAGGGGCAAATTTTGCCCCGGTGGCGACCGGATGCGTGCCGCCCGCGTAGGGGATAATCTGATACGACACCGGGTTACCCATCCGGTTTTCTTTCGTGATATTGCTCAGCAGACGGATGGTGCCCGGGTCAAATTTCTGCGCCGCTTTCTGCTCGCTATCAATCGTGTACTGATTGATCTGCATGGTGCTGGTACGCGGACCGCCGGCGGTATTCGGCTTCACTTCCGGGTCCATGGCCACCAGCGTGTTGTTCTCGCCGTCAACGTCAAGATCGAGGCGGAAGTTATAAATATGCTGGTGGGTGGTGCCGACAATATTATGGTCAATCAGCGTGCCGTAGCGGGTGTCCTCTTTGGCGCTCGGGTCATGCATGGTCTTCGCCTGCACGCCTTTCACCGCTTCGATGCCGGTCGCCCCGGCATCAATGCCGATGGTGCCGTTTTCGTGGAATACCCAGTCAAAAATATAGTCGTAGTTGCCGACGGTGCTGATCCAGCGCACCACCAGCTCGCGGCGCTCGGTACTGACGTTTGGCTTGCCCATCTCCTGATGCTTATACTCCGGCCCGGCGTAGCGTTCGAAGATGGCGATTGCGCGCGGGATGGTCGTGGGCGTGCCGGTATAGTCGGCGATGGTTTCATCCAGCAGGACCGCGTTGGACGGCGCGTCCTTGCCGCGCACGATAGGCGAGGTCAGGGTGCCCATGCCGTAGTCGCCGGAGTCCAGATAGGCTTTAAAATACCAGCCCACGTCCGGGTCGCCGTAGGGCACGATCATCCCGCCCAGCGAACCTTCATACATCACCTGACGTTTCTTGCCGTTATCGTTATATGTCACGGTGGAGAGAATCGGCCCAACGCGGGAGTTCATGCGCAGGTGGAAATCCCAGTTTTGCCAGTGGATCATATCGCCGGTAATGGTGTAGTTTTTGCCCTCTGGCTCAATGATATCCAGCGGTTTAATCTTTGGCGCAACGCGGTCGCGACCATCATAGGGGCGGGCCGCCATCGGCACCGGGATCGTCGGCCCCTCTTCGATTTTGATGATCTTCTTCTGCTCAAGGTCGACCACCGCTACCAGGTTTTCAATCGGGTGCGCCCAGTAGTTACCGTCGCCAACGTCAAGATAGCTGACCACTTTCAGCAGCCGCGCGTCCTGCTTGAGGCCATCTTTGCCGTCGAAGTAGCCGACGGTTAGCGGGGTGGTAATCACCTTGCTCGGGTCGTCGATGCCGTGTTTTTTTAACACTTCGGCAAATTCGCTGCTGGCGTTGATGATGTTCTGCACGCTGGCGAAATCATCCAGCAGCACCATGCCGTGGGCGTCTTTAATCGGCGTCCATGAAAGCACCTTTTTATTCTGTAAATCCACCACCGCCTCAATAACGTGCTTGCCGTCGAGCATGATCACGTCGGCAGCGCGCGGGGCGTTGACCGGCGTACCGTTGAGGGCAAAATCCCACACCGCTTTTTTATCCGGCTCGCGCAGGGAGATCTCGGTGAATCGGGTATTGGGTTTGAAATCCGCCGCGGCTTTAACGATAGCGACCGCTGCGCTGATTTCCGCCGCTGACAGCGAGTTCAGCGGATGCGGGCGTTTTTCCACCTGGAAGGTCTGGTCAAGACCGGACTGAAACACGTCGTTGATAAAGGTGTCAGAAACCCACGCTTTGCCGTCTTTCATCACTACCGGCACCTGCAGCTCCAGGGTTTTACCATTGACGATGGCCGTTTTCGCCCCCGGTTTTACCTTTACGTAAGCGCCGTCTTTAATCAGGGTAAACATCTGCGCGTAGTCATCCCACTGAACGTCCGCGCCAAAATCCTGCAGGGTTTTGTCCATCGGGACCATATGGGCTTCGCCGCCGTGGGCGAACGCCGGGCTTTGCCAGGCGCAAGACAGAGCGACAGCCAACGCCAGAGCCGTTTTGCGGGGAGAAAGAATCGCCATTGAGACCTCACCTTATTGTTGTGTTGTGCAGTGCCGCTGCGAATGTCGGCTTGTGTATCGTTAACCTAACAGCGGTCAGCGCCGGGGCGTTTGCCTGCTTTTGCCAGGTTGTTTGTCAGTTTTGCCAGTTACAAAAAATGCCTCCGCAGAGGCATGAAGATGGCGATAAAGATGGGCGAATTTCTAATATTTACTCCGCAAAATCCCCCTGCTGGCGGGCCACCAGGGTCAGGATGGAGTAGAGCGCGACCGCCTGCTGGTGCTGGTTAAAAATCTCTACCGCCCACTCGACGACGCCGGTCGCTTTCTCCTCCGCGCTGCGCTGGCGTTTCACCGTTTTGCGTTTGCAGGTCAGGCGTACCTGGATGGTATCCCCCGGCTTCACCGGCTCGATAAAGCGCAGATTTTCCATTCCGTAGTTGGCGATCACCGGGCCGACCCCGGCGTCAACAAATAGCCCGGCAGCGGCGGAAATCAGGAAATAGCCGTGCACCACGCGCTCGCCGAAAATCGACTCCGCGGCGGCAATCTTATCCATATGAGCGTAAAAGTGATCGCCGCTCAGACAGGCGAAGTTGACGATATCCGCCTCGGTCAGGGTGCGGCGCGGCGTCAGCAGGCTGTCGCCCGGCTGGATCTCCTCGAAATATTTACGGAAAGGGTGAATGCGGTCTTCCACTACCTGCGCGCCGCGCACCCACTGCTGGCCAATGGCGGCGAGCATCGTCGGGCTGCCCTGAACCGCGGTGCGCTGCATATAGTGCTTCACCGCCCGCAGGCCGCCCAGCTCTTCGCCGCCGCCGGCGCGCCCCGGGCCGCCGTGTACCAGCTGCGGCAGCGGGGAGCCGTGGCCGGTTGATTCTGCGGAAGATTCTTCGTTCAGTATCTGAATACGCCCGTGGGCGCGGGCGGCGCCGAGAATAAACGCCCGCGCCAGTTCGCCGCTGGCGGTCACCAGGGTTCCGGCCAGGCTACCTTCGCCGGCCCGCGCCAGGGTCATGGCGTGCTCAACGTTCTGATACGGCATCAGAGTGGCGACGGGACCAAACGCTTCAATAGCGTGTACCGCCGGGGTCTCGTCCGGCTGCGGGCAGTACAGCAGCGTTGGCGGGAAGAAGGCGCCTGCGGCGCTGAAATCGGCCTGGCCCCCCAGCAGCACGTCACATCCAGCGGCCACCAGACGGTTGACGTTATCCTGCACGTCCTGACGCTGTTCGTGGTTCACCAGCGCGCCCATCTTCACGCCTTCCTGCGCCGGGTCGCCGACCACCACTTTTTGCAGGCGCGCAATCAGCGCGTCGCTCACCGCTTTCACCTGCGCCTGCGGCACGATAATACGCCGGATGGCGGTGCACTTTTGCCCGGCCTTCGCCGTCATCTCTCGTACCACTTCGCGAATAAATAGCGCGAACTCCGGCTGCGCCGGCGTGACGTCGTCACCGAGTACGCAGCAGTTCAGCGAATCCGCTTCCATGGTGAAGGGGATGGACTTCGTGACCAGGTTGGGATGCACCCGCAGCTGCTGTCCGGTACGGGCCGAGCCGGTAAAGGTGACCACGTCCTGGCTATCGAGATGGTCGAGCAGATCGCCCGCGCCGCCGCAGATCAGGCTGATTGCCCCCTCCGGCACCAGCCCGCTATCAACAATCATTTTGACCATCGCCTGCGTCAGCTGCGCGGTAGCGGTAGCCGGTTTGACGATGGCCGGCATACCGGCAAGCCAGGTGGGCGCCAGCTTTTCCAGCATGCCCCAGCAGGGGAAGTTAAAGGCGTTGATATGTACCGCTACGCCGGATTTTGACGTGAGCACGTGGCGGGCGGCGAAGCCTCCCTGTTTTGACAGCGGAATCAGCTCATCTTCCGGCCACAGGGTATCGTCCGGCAGCTCGCGGCTGCCGAGACCGGCGTAGGCGAAAAGGGTGCCAATGCCCCCTTCGATATCTACCCAGCTATCGGCGCGGGTGGCGCCGGTTTCGGCGGAGATCGCGTACAGCTCTGCCTTCTGCTCCAGCAAATATCTGGCGAGCGCCTTCAGCATCGCGCTGCGCTCAATAAAGGTCATCGCCCCCAGCGCTTTGCCGCCGCGCTCAATCGCGAAGCGTCGCGCCTGCGCCATATCCAGACCCGCGCTGGTGACTTCCCATAGCGCTTCGCCGCTGATGGCGTGATGGATGGTACGCGCGTGGCCCCGGCCGGTCTGCCACGCGCCGGACAAGTAGCTGGCTAACTGCTGCATGGTTCATCTCCAGATGTGTTACGTGAAATATCTATAAATAGTTCTTTGGTGAATCATAAAAATCAAGCTCGCATTTAATAATTTATTAACATTGTGATCGGTGATGATCTGCGTTATGCACTTAATATCTTGTTAATAAGGGTTTTTACAAAAGCTTTTGCGGTCGCTATCACAAAAAGAACAAACAAAATTTGTGGTTTTATTTAACCTGAATGTAACTTTTATAAAACAAAGTGATTCGAAAATTATTTTTAATCGAATTTATTGGAATCATAAAGGTGATGACGTGACAGAAGAACAACGCTTTGACCAGCGCATCGCGCAGGAGACGGCCATCGAACCGCAGGACTGGATGCCGGAAGCCTACCGCAAAACGCTGATCCGCCAGATTGGTCAGCACGCGCACTCGGAAATCGTCGGCATGCTGCCGGAAGGCAACTGGATCACTCGCGCGCCGACCCTTAGGCGCAAAGCGATTCTGCTGGCGAAAGTACAGGATGAAGCCGGGCACGGTCTGTACCTCTACAGCGCGGCGGAAACCCTCGGCTGCGCCCGCGAAGACCTGTATCAGAAGATGCTCGACGGCAAGATGAAGTACTCCTCCATTTTTAACTACCCGACCCTGAGCTGGGCGGATATCGGCGTGATTGGCTGGCTGGTGGACGGCGCGGCCATCGTCAATCAGGTGGCGCTGTGCCGCACCTCCTACGGACCCTACGCCCGGGCAATGGTCAAGATCTGCAAAGAGGAGAGCTTTCACCAGCGCCAGGGGTTTGAAGCCTGCATGGCGCTGGCGCAGGGCAGCGACGCGCAGCGGCAGATGCTGCAGGACGCCATCAACCGTTTCTGGTGGCCGGCGCTGATGATGTTCGGCCCGGGCGACGATAACTCGCCAAACAGCGCCCGCAGCATGGCGTGGAAAATCAAGCTCCATTCGAACGACGAACTGCGCCAGCGCTTTATCGATAACACCATTCCGCAGGTGGAAATCCTCGGCATGACCGTACCCGACCCGGATTTGCGGCTGGATGAAACCAGCGGCCACTACCGCTTTGGCGCCATCGACTGGCAGGAATTTAACGAAGTGATTGCCGGACGCGGGATCTGCAACCACGAACGCCTGGGCGCTAAACGCAAGGCATGGGAAGAGGGCGCGTGGGTGCGGGAAGCCGCGCTGGCGCATGCGCAAAAACAGCAGGCTCGCGACGCCGCGTAAGGAGAATGAAGATGAGCAAAAACTACTGGCCGTTATATGAAGTGTTCGTTCGCAGCAAACAGGGACTGTCGCACCGCCACGTCGGCAGCCTGCACGCCGCCGATGACCAGATGGCGCTGGAAAACGCCCGCGATGCCTATACCCGCCGCAGTGAGGGCTGCTCGATTTGGGTGGTGAAGGCCAGCGAAATCGTTGCCTCGCAGCCTGAAGAGCGCGGCGCATTTTTCGACCCGGCGGAGAGCAAAGTCTATCGTCATCCCACCTTCTACACCGTGCCCGACGGCATGGAACATATGTGAGGCCACGATGAAAAACGATAACCCCGTTGCCGCTTATGCCCTGCGCCTCGGCGATAACGGCCTGGTGCTGGCCCAGCGTCTGGGCGAGTGGTGCGGCCACGCGCCGGAGCTGGAGATCGATCTGGCGCTGGCCAATATCGGCCTCGACCTGCTGGGGCAGGCGCGCCATTTCCTCAGCTACGCCGCCGAACTGACCGGCAGCGGCGATGAAGATACCCTGGCCTTTGGCCGCGACGAGCGCCAGTTTTGCAATTTACTGCTGGCGGAGCAGCCAAACGGCAACTTCGCCGACACCCTCGCTCGGCAGTTTTTCATCGATGTCTGGCACGTGGCGCTGTTCGGCCGCCTGGTCGGCAGTCGCGATGCGCAGCTTGCCGCCATCGCCGCCAGGGCGCTGAAAGAGGTGCGCTACCACCAGCGCTTTAGCCGCGGCTGGCTGGAGCGTCTGGGCAACGGCACGGCGTTTTCCGCCCAGAGAATGCAGAGCGCGGTGGATAACCTGTGGCGCTTTACCGGCGAGCTGTTCCAGGCCGATGAGCTGGAAATTGAGCTGAGTGCGCAGGGCATCGCCGTCGACCCGCGCGAACTGCAGGCCGAATGGCAGAACGCGGTGCACACGGCGCTGATCGACGCCGGTTTGCAGATCCCGCAAGAAGCGGCTTTCCGCAGCGGCGGTAAGCAGGGGCTGCACAGCGAACATCTCGGGCCGCTGCTGGCGGAGATGCAGTATTTACAGCGCGCCTATCCCGGCCAGCAGTGGTAGCAGGAGGGGATTATGCAACGTCTGGTTGATATCGCGCCCCCGGAGGTCCACGCCGTCTGGGATCTGTTAGGCGCCATTGCCGATCCGGAAGTGCCGGTGCTGACCATTACCGACCTTGGCCTGGTGCGGAGCGTGGAGCGCCGCGGCGATGGCTGGGTGATTGGCTTCACGCCAACCTATTCGGGCTGCCCGGCCACCGAACATCTGCTGGGAGAAATCCGCGCGGCAATGACGGAAAACGGCTACGCGCCGGTGCATATCGTGCTGCAGCTTGACCCGCCGTGGACCACCGACTGGATGGGGCCGGACGCGCGTGAACGCCTGCGCCAGTACGGCATCAGTCCGCCGCAGGGCCATGCCTGCCATGCCCACATGCCGGAGGACGTGGTCTGCCCGCGCTGCGGCAGCCGCCACACCTCGCTGATTAGCGAATTCGGTTCCACGGCCTGCAAAGCGCTGTATCGCTGCGACAGCTGCCGGGAACCCTTTGATTACTTTAAATGTATTTGAGGTTGCGATGACGACATTTCATTCGCTTACCGTGGCGAAAGTGGAGCCGGAAACCCGCGATGCGGTCACCATCACCTTTGCCATTCCCGACGCGCTGCGTAATGCATACGCCTTCCGTCCGGGCCAGCATCTGACCCTGAAAGCGCGCCTTGGCGGGGAAGAGCTCAGGCGCTGCTACTCCATTTGCCGCAGCCGCTCGCCGGGTGAAATCAGCGTGGCGGTGAAGGCCATCGACGGCGGGCGCTTCTCGCGCTATGCCCAGAGCGACATTCAGCAAGGCATGGCGCTGGACGTGATGGTGCCGCAGGGCCACTTCGGCTACCAGCCGCAGGCCGGGCGTTGCGCTGACTACCTGGCGATTGCCGCCGGCTCCGGCATTACGCCGATGATGGCGATTATCGACGCCACCCTCGCCACCGAAGTCGACAGCCGCTTCACGCTGGTTTACGGCAACCGCAGCAGCCACAGCATGATGTTCCGTCAGGCGCTGGCCGACCTGAAAGACCGCTATCCGCAGCGTCTGCAGGTGGTGCACCTGTTCAGCCAGGAGTCGATGGACAGCGATCTGCTGCAGGGGCGCATCAACGGCGACAAGCTGCGCGAACTGGCCGCCCATCTGCTGGACTTCAGCCGCTTCGAGTACGCCTTTATCTGCGGCCCGGCGGCGATGATGGATGAAGCGGAGATCGCCCTGCGCGAGCTGGGCGTACCGGAGGACGCGATTCATCTGGAACGTTTTAATACCCCGGACAGCCGCGCCAGGCGGGCTACCGGCGTACAGGCGGAGGGCCGCGCGGTCACGATTCGTCAGGACGGCCGCGACCGAACCATTGCCTTGAGCGCGGAGGATGACAGCATTCTTGACGCCGCGCTGCGCCAGGGGGCGGACCTGCCGTTTGCCTGCAAGGGGGGCGTCTGCGCCACCTGTAAATGCAAAGTGCTGCGCGGCGAGGTGGCGATGGCCGCTAACTACAGCCTTGAAGCCGACGAACTGGCGGCGGGCTACGTGCTGAGCTGTCAGGCGCTGCCCACCAGCGACGATGTGGTTGTCGACTTTGACGCGCGGGGGATGGCATGAGCGAACTGTTCATTGCTCGTCACGCGCGCGTACTGCAGCTGACGCTAAATCGCCCGCAGGCGCGCAACGCTTTGAATAACGCGCTGCTGACGCAGATCGCCGACGTGCTCGACGCGGCGGCGCTGGACCCGTCGGTCGGCGTCTGCGTCATCAGCGGTAACGAACGCTTCTTTGCCGCAGGGGCTGACCTGAACGAAATGGCGGAAAAAGATCTGCCCGCCACGCTCGATGATATTCGCCCGCGGCTGTGGGCGCGTATCGACGCCTTCAGTAAACCGCTGATCGCTTCGGTTAACGGCTATGCCCTCGGCGCCGGATGCGAGCTGGCGCTGCTCTGCGATCTGATCGTCGCTGGCGATAACGCCCGCTTCGGCCTGCCGGAAATCACCCTCGGCATTATGCCGGGCGCGGGCGGGACCCAGCGCCTGATCCGCTCCGTCGGTAAGGCGCTGGCCAGCCGGATGGTCTTGAGCGGCGAAAGCATTGATGCCCATCAGGCGCAGCGGGCGGGGCTGGTATGCGAGGTTTATCCGCCAGCGCTCACCGATGAATATGCACTCGCTTTGGCGGCAACCGTGGCTCGCCACTCGCCGCTGGCGCTGCGCGCGGCTAAGCAGGCTTTGCGGTTGTCGCAGGAGGTGAGCCTGCAGGCCGGGCTTCAGCAGGAGCGCCAGCTGTTTACTTTGCTGAGCGCGACCGAAGATCGCCGCGAAGGCATCGACGCCTTTTTACATAAACGTACTGCGGAATTTAAAGGACGCTAATCGTGGAAGCTTTCATTCTCAGCGAAGTGGAACAGGGCGTGATGACGATTACCCTTAATCGCCCGGACCGTCTGAACAGTTTTAACGACCTGATGCACCTGCAGCTGGCGACGTGCCTGAAACAGGCCGAACGCGACGACAGCGTGCGCTGTTTACTGCTGACCGGCGCCGGGCGCGGCTTTTGCGCCGGGCAGGATTTAAATGACCGCAACGTTAACCCCAGCGGGCCGGCGCCGGATCTCGGTTTATCGGTCGAGCGTTTCTACAACCCCCTGGTGCGCCGTCTGGCGGCGCTGCCGAAACCGGTGATTTGCGCGGTGAACGGCGTCGCGGCGGGCGCGGGGGCTACGCTGGCGATGGGATGCGATATCGTGCTGGCGGCGCGTTCAGCGAAGTTCGTCATGGCGTTCAGCAAGCTTGGTCTGGTGCCGGACTGCGGCGGCAGCTGGTTTCTGCCGCGCGTGGCGGGGCGCGCGCGGGCGATGGGGCTGGCGCTGCTGGGCGATAGCCTGAGCGCGGAGCAGGCGGCGCAGTGGGGGATGATCTGGCAGGTGGTGGACGATGCCGAGCTGAAAGACACCGGCCTGGCGCTGGCCCGGCACCTGGCCGCCCAGCCGACCTATGGCCTCGGGCTGATTAAAAACGCGCTGCGGCTGGCGGAAACCCAGACCCTGGACCAGCAGCTTGATCTGGAGCGCGACTACCAGCGCCTGGCCGGACGCAGCGCCGACTATCGCGAAGGCGTCAGCGCTTTTCTGGCGAAGCGTCCACCTCACTTCAGCGGGAAATAGCCGATGAGCACAACGTTACCTACCGTCGCGGTGATAGGCAGCGGCACCATGGGCGCCGGCATTGCCGAAGTGGCCGCCGCCGCCGGGCATCCGGTACTGATTTACGACATCGCCCCTGAGGCGGTGGTTCGCGCCATCGACGGGATTCGCCAGCGGCTGGCCTCCCGCGTCAGCCGCGGCAAGCTGGCGGCGGAACAGGCCGGGGCGCTTCTGACGCGTCTGTCTCCGGCTGAGGATCTGAGCGCTTTAGCCCGTGCGGAGTTGGTTATTGAAGCCGCCTCCGAGCGCCTGGACGTGAAAAAAGCGCTGTTCAGACAGCTGGCCGAAATCTGCTCCCCGTCGACGCTGCTGGTCAGCAACACGTCGTCGATATCGATCACCGCCATCGCCGCGGGAATAAAACACCCGGAGCGGGTCGCCGGGCTGCACTTCTTTAACCCGGCCCCGGTAATGAAGCTGGTGGAAGTGGTCAGCGGCCTGGCCACCTCGGCGGAAGTCGTTGAACAGCTCTGCCTGCGGGTCAGCGACTGGGGAAAACAGCCGGTTCGCTGCCGCTCAACGCCCGGCTTTATCGTCAACCGCGTGGCGCGGCCTTTTTATGCCGAAGCGTGGCGAGCGCTGGAGGAGCAGGTCGCCGCGCCGGAGGCGATTGACGCCGCCCTGCGCGACGGCGGCGGTTTTCCCATGGGGCCGCTGGCGCTGACCGACCTGATTGGCCAGGACGTCAACTTTGCGGTGACCTGTTCGGTATTTAACGCCTTCTGGCAGGACCGCCGCTATCTGCCGTCGCTGCTGCAGCAGGAGCTGGCGCTGGCCGGGCGGCTGGGTAAAAAGAGCGGGCAGGGGGTCTACTGCTGGCCTGCTGAGGCACAGCCTGAGCTGGAGCTGGCCGCCGTATCGGCAGAACGGGCAGCAAAGCGTATAAAACGTGACGTTGTCACCGAGCTGGACGAGGTGCTGCTGCTGGAAACGACCGGTGAAACCGCCCTGGCGTTAAGCCTTCAGCACGGCCGCCCGGTGGTGGTCTACGACCATAGCGCAGGCGATACGGTGGTGCTGGCCAGCGCGGAAACCACCTCTCAGGCGGCGATCGATAAAGCGACTTTCTATTTTCAGCAGCAGGGCAAAAAGGTGCTGCAGATCGCCGACTATCCCGGCCTGCTAGTGTGGCGGACGGTGGCGATGCTGGTTAACGAAGCGCTGGACGCGCTGCAGAAGGGCGTTGCCAGCGCGGAGGATATCGATACCGCCATGCGTCTGGGCGTCAACTACCCGCACGGCCCGCTGGCGTGGGGTGAATCACTAGGCTGGGGCCGGGTGCTGCGGCTGCTGGAAAACCTGCAGCAGCACTACGGCGAAGAGCGCTATCGCCCCTGTTCCCTGCTGCGCCAGAAGGCGCTGATGGAGAGACATCATGAGCAATGAAGCCTGGCACAACGCCCGCGCGATGTACGAGAACGATAACTGTGCGAAAGCGCTGGGAATTGAAATTATCGCGATGGACCAGGGCTACGCGCAGATGACCATGGCGATCGCCCCGAACATGCTCAACGGCCACCATACCTGCCACGGCGGACAGCTGTTTTCGCTCGCCGATACCGCCTTCGCCTACGCCTGCAACAGCCAGGGGCTGGCGGCGGTCGCGTCGGCGGCGAGCATCGATTTTCTGCGTCCGGCCTTTGTCGGCGAGCTGCTGACCGCGACGGCGAGAGTTAAGCATCAGGGCAAGCTGACCGGGGTCTATGACATAGAAATTGTTAACCAACAGCAAAAAGTTGTCGCTCTGTTCCGCGGTAAATCGCACCGCATCGGCGGCACAATCACAGGAGAAGTCTGATGCGCGACGCCTTTATTTGTGACGGGATCCGCACGCCGATTGGCCGCTACGGCGGGGCGCTGGCCAGCGTGCGCGCCGACGACCTCGCCGCCATCCCGCTGCGCGAACTGCTGAGCCGTAACCCGAAGTTCGATCCGGCATCGATCGATGATGTGATTCTCGGCTGCGCCAATCAGGCCGGCGAAGACAACCGCAACGTGGCCCATATGGCGACGCTGCTGGCGGGCTATCCGCACACCGTACCCGGTACCACCATTAACCGTCTGTGCGGCTCCGGTCTCGACGCTATCGGCTTCGCCGCACGCGCCATCAAAGCCGGAGAGGCGGATCTGATGATCGCCGGCGGCGTCGAGTCCATGTCGCGGGCGCCGTTTGTGATGGCCAAAGCCAGCGCCCCCTGGCAGCGCCAGGCCGAGCTGTTTGATACCACCATCGGCTGGCGTTTTGTGAACCCGCTCATGCAGCAGCGATTTGGCACTGACAGCATGCCGGAAACGGCGGAGAATGTAGCTGAATTGTTAAATATCAGCCGCGCCGATCAGGACGCTTTCGCTTTCCGCAGCCAGCAGCGTACGGCTCAGGCCCAGCGCGACGGCATTCTGGCGCAGGAGATCGTACCGGTAAACGTTGTCGACAGGAAAGGAGCGGTACACGTAGTGCGCGACGACGAGCATCCGCGGGCGGATACCACCATTGAACAGCTTTCGCGGCTAAAAACGCCGTTCCGTCAGGGCGGCGTAGTGACCGCGGGAAATGCCTCCGGCGTCAACGACGGCGCCGCGGCGCTGATTATCGCCAGCTCGCAGCAGGCCATCGTCCAGGGGCTGACGCCGCGGGCGCGTATTGTGGCGATGGCGACGGCGGGCGTCGAGCCGAAGCTGATGGGGCTTGGACCGGTACCGGCGGTACGTAAAGTGCTGGAGCGCGCCGGGCTGAGTATAAACGATATGGATCTGATTGAGCTGAATGAAGCCTTCGCCGCCCAGGCGTTGGGCGTGCTCAGACAGCTGGGGCTGGAGGATGATGCCCCGCATGTTAACCCCAACGGCGGCGCCATCGCCTTAGGCCATCCGTTGGGAATGAGCGGCGCCCGGCTGGCATTAAGCGCCAGCCTGGAGCTGCAGCGCCGCGGCGGGCGCTATGCGCTGTGTACGATGTGTATTGGCGTGGGTCAGGGCATTGCCATGATCCTTGAGCGAGTGTGAGCGAATCTACCTGCGAGTACCCTACAAAATGACAACGATAACTCAATTAGACCCGATTGAAACCGCATCGCGCGACGAGCTACAGGCCCTGCAAACCCAGCGTCTGAAGTGGACCCTTAAGCATGCGTATGAGAACGTGCCGATGTATAGCCGTAAATTTGACGCGGCGGGCATTCATCCTGACGATTTTCACGAACTGAGCGATCTGAGCAAGTTTCCCTGCACCACCAAGCAGGATCTGCGCGACAACTACCCCTTTGATACCTTTGCGGTGCCGATGGAGCAGGTGGTGCGTATCCACGCGTCTTCGGGCACCACCGGCAAGCCGACGGTGGTGGGCTATACGCAAAACGATATTGATAACTGGGCCAATATTGTCGCCCGCTCCCTGCGCGCGGCGGGCGGGACGGCAAAAGACAAAATTCATGTCGCCTACGGCTATGGTCTGTTTACCGGCGGGCTGGGCGCCCACTACGGTGCGGAACGTTTAGGCGCGACGGTCATTCCCATGTCCGGCGGGCAGACTGAAAAACAGGCGCAGCTGATCCGCGATTTCAAGCCGGATATGATTATGGTGACGCCGTCCTACTGTCTGAACCTGATTGAAGAGCTGGAGCGCCAGATGGGCGGCGACGCCAGCGGCTGCTCCCTGCGGGTGGGCGTGTTCGGCGCGGAGCCGTGGACCCATGCGATGCGGGCGGAAATCGAGCGTCGTCTGGGTATTTCGGCGCTGGATATCTACGGTCTGTCGGAGGTGATGGGGCCGGGGGTGGCGATGGAGTGTCTGGAAACCGCCGACGGTCCGACGATCTGGGAGGATCACTTTTACCCTGAAGTAGTGAATCCGGACACCGGCACGCCGCTGGCGGACGGCGAACACGGCGAGCTGCTGTTCACCACCCTGACTAAAGAAGCGCTGCCGGTGATCCGCTACCGCACCCGCGACCTGACGCGCCTGCTGCCGGGCACCGCCCGCACCATGCGCCGGATGGATCGCATCAGCGGGCGCAGCGACGATATGCTGATTATCCGCGGCGTGAACGTCTTCCCGTCGCAGCTGGAAGAGGAGATCCTCAAGTTCGAACATCTGGCGCCGCACTATCAGCTGGAAGTTAACCGCCGGGGTCATCTTGATTCACTTTCGGTGCGCGTGGAGCTAAAAGAGAGCGGTCTGGCGCTGAACCACGAGCAGCGCTGTCAGATTTGCCACCAGCTGCGCCACCGGATCAAGTCGATGGTGGGGATTTCGACCGATATCAGCATTGTTAACTGCGGCAGCATTCCGCGCTCCGAGGGTAAGGCCTGCCGCGTGTTCGATCTGCGCAAGGTGGCCGCTAACGGATAACGCATTCTCCCGGAAGCGGCGCATTGCGCCTGTCCGGGCTACCCGATGCCGCAACTCCCTTGGCCTGGAAAGTGGTAGCCCGGGTAAGGCGTTTACACCGCGACCCGGGGAGTGTGCCGGGGTTGATGTATCAGCTCTGCTTCTTCCCGGCTCGCGCTGCGCTTAGCCGGGCTACGAATTCACCGTTGTCTGCGGGGCCGGTAGCCCGGGTAAGGCGTTTACGCCGCGACCCGGGGAGTGTGCCGGGGTTGATGTATCAGCTCGGCCTCTTCCCGGCTCGCGCTGCGCTTAGCCGGGCTACGAATTCACCGTCGTCTGCGAGCCGGTAGCCCGGGTAAGGCGTTTACGCCGCGACCCGGGGAGTGTGCCGGGGTTGATGTATCAGCTCTGCCTCTTCCCGGCTCGCGCTGCGCTTAGCCGGGCTACGAATTCACCGCCGTCTGCGGGCCGGTAGCCCGGGTAAGGCGTTTACGCCGCGACCCGGGGAGTGTGCCGGGGCTGATGTATCAGCTCAGCTTCTTCCCGGCTCGCGCTGCGCTTAGCCGGGCTACGTGTTCACCGTCGTCTGCGGGCTGGTAGCCCGGGTAAGGCGTTTACGCCGCGACCCGGGGTGTGTGCCGGGGTTGATGTATCAGCTCTGCTTCTTCCCGGCTCGCGCTGCGCTTAGCCGGGCTACGAATTCACCGTTGTCTGCGGGCGGGTAGCCCGGGTAAGGCGTTTACACCGCGACCCGGGGAGTGTGCCGGGGTTGATGTATCAGCTCTGCTTCTTCCCGGCTCGCGCTGCGCTTAG
>NZ_VOJB01000093.1:30084-66984 GCF_007910085.1 Klebsiella sp. ME-303
GGCTACGAATTCACCGTTGTCTGCGGGCGGGTAGCCCGGGTAAGGCGTTTACGCCGCGACCCGGGGAGTGTGCCGGGGCTGATGTATCAGCTCGGCCTCTTCCCGGGTCGCGCTGCGCTTAGCCGGGCTACGAATTCACCGTCGTCTGCGAGCCGGTAGCCCGGGTAAGGCGTTTACGCCGCGACCCGGAGAGTGTGCCGGGGCTGATATATCAGCTCAGCTTCTTCCCGGCTCGCGCTGCGCTTAGCCGGGCTACGTATTCACCGTCGTCTGCGGGGCGGTAGCCCGGACAGGTGCGCAGCACCGCCTCCGGGATTTCCTGTGCTATGATTCAAAAAGGACAAAAATCACAACAGAATGAATCAGATGAGTAAACTCGACACCTTTATTCAACAGGCCGTCGCCGCGATGCCCATTAGCGGGACCTCGCTTATTGCTTCTTTATACGGCGACGCCTTGCTCCAGCGCGGCGGAGAGGTCTGGCTCGGCAGCGTGGCGGCGCTGCTGGAAGGGCTCGGATTCGGCGAACGATTCGTGCGTACCGCGCTGTTCCGCCTGAATAAAGAAGAGTGGCTCGATGTGGTGCGCATTGGCCGCCGCAGCTTCTACCGCCTCAGCGACAAAGGCCTGCGCCTGACCCGCCGGGCGGAGCATAAAATCTATCGCGCCAGCGCCCCGGAGTGGGACGGTACCTGGCTGCTGCTGCTGTCGGAAGGGCTGGAGAAGAGCACTCTGGCGGAAGTCAAAAAACAGCTGCTGTGGCAGGGATTTGGCGCGCTGGCGCCGAGTCTGCTGGCTTCGCCATCGCAGAAGCTGGCGGACGTGCAATCTCTGCTGCACGAAGCGGGCGTAGCGGAGAATGTTATCTGCTTCGAAGCGCATTCCCCGCTGGCGCTCTCCCGGGCGGCGCTGCGCGCTCGCGTTGAAGAGTGTTGGCATCTCACCGAGCAGAACGCGATGTATGACGCGTTTATCTCCCTGTTTCGACCGCTGCTGCCGCTGCTTCGCGACTGCGAGCCCGCGGAGCTGACGCCTGAACGCTGCTTTCAAATTCAGCTCCTGCTGATTCACTTCTATCGCCGGGTGGTGCTGAAAGATCCGCTGCTGCCCGAAGAACTGCTCCCCGCGCACTGGGCCGGACAAACCGCGCGCCAGCTGTGCATCAATATTTATCAACGCGTTGCGCCCGGCGCGCTGGCGTTTGTCGGCGAGAAGGGCGAAAGCTCGGTGGGGGAACTTCCCGCGCCGGGGCCGCTCTATTTCCAGCGCTTCGGCGGGCTGTCGGGCGTATAAGGAGGCACCATGCCCATTTATCAGATTGACGGTATGACGCCGGTTGTACCGGACGAAAGCTATGTTCATCCCACCGCCGTGCTGATTGGCGACGTGATCCTCGGCAAAGGGGTCTACGTCGGCCCTAACGCCAGCCTGCGCGGCGATTTTGGCCGTATCGTGGTGAAAGATGGCGCTAACATCCAGGATAACTGCGTGATGCACGGCTTTCCCGGCCAGGACACGGTGGTGGAAGAAGAGGGACATATCGGCCACGGCGCGATTCTGCACGGCTGCACCATCGGCCGCAACGCGCTGGTGGGGATGAGCGCGGTGATTATTGACGGGGCCAGGATTGGGGAAAACAGCATCGTCGGCGCTTCGGCCTTTGTGAAAGCCAACGCTGAAATGCCCGCCAACCATCTGATTGTCGGCAGTCCGGCAAAAGCCATTCGTACATTAAGTGAACAGGAGCTGGCCTGGAAGAAGCAGGGGACGCGGGAGTATCAGGTGCTGGTGGAGCGCTGCAAACAGACGCTGCATCAGGTGGAACCGCTCAAAGAAGCAGAGCCGGACAGAAAGCGGCTGATCTTTGACGAGAATTTGCGGCCGAAATCATCATCCTGAGGGGAAAATCATGGCAGAGAAATTATCCGCTCAGTGCCACTGCGGCGCGGTGGCGTTTACCGTTGAGCTTAGCGATGGCTTCAACACCGTTCGCCGCTGTAACTGTTCATATTGCCGGATGCGTGGGGCGGTTGCGGTCTCCGCGCCGCTTTCAGGAATAGAGGTGGTGCGCGGACGGGATAAGCTCACGGAGTATCGTTTTAATACCGGTCAAGCCGTGCACTTTTTCTGCTCGGTATGCGGGATTTACACTTTTCATCAGCGGCGTTCAAACCCGCAGCAGTACGGCGTGAATGTGGCCTGCATTGACGGCGTGTCGCCCTTCGATTTTCCCTGCGTGGAGGTCAACGACGGCGTGAATCATCCGAAAGATGGCGGCGGTGGCGTGGTGGGGTATTTGCGCTACGAGAAAAAGTGAAACTCTCCTCCCGCCGGGAAGCGGGAGGAGTCAACTCTTATGCGGCTACAACGCTGTCGATAGCGGCTTTCGCATCAGACTGCGCTTTCGCTGCGACTTCCGGGCCGTAGGCGATGCCTTCAGCAAACACGAAGTTCACATCGGTAATGCCGATAAAGCCGAGGAAGGTGGAGAGGTAAGGGGTCACCAGATCGGTCGGGGTATCTTTATGGATACCCCCGCGGCTGGTGACGACAACCGCACGTTTACCTTTCACCAGACCTTCCGGCCCTTTCTCGGTGTAGCGGAAGGTCACGCCAGCGCGCGCCACCAGGTCGAAGTAGTTTTTCAGCTGGGTCGGGATGTTGAAGTTGTACATCGGCGCCGCGATAACAATCACATCGTTCGCCTGCAGTTCAGCGATCAGTTCGTCAGAAAGCGCCAGCGCTTCCTGCTGACGCGGCGTCAGCGGCGCGTCGCTCGGACGCAGAGCGCCAACCAGCTCGCCGTCCAGTACCGGAATTGGGTTTGCAGCCAGGTCGCGCACGGTGATAACGTCTTCCGCGTGCTTTTCACGCCATTGTTCAACAAAATAGTCGGACAGCTGACCAGATTGCGAGTACCCTGCCAGAATACTGGATTTCAGAACTAATACTTTGCTCATGGGTGTTTCCTTTTTTAATGTGATTGACGGGCCGATGCCCTGGTGCTTGTTGACACTCTATTCACAATCATGCCACAGAGAAAGCGCAATAAATCGAACTCTGTATTCAGTTTTTTTGAACAAGGCACGAAATGCGCGGATGTGGTACTCTAACGCAATACTTCAAAAGAGATTTTTCCCGGCAGTGCGCTGCCCGATAACGCTATGACAGAACAACAAAAAATAACCTTCTCATCGCTCTTTGAACGGCTTGATGGCCTGATGCTGCGCGATAAGTCGCGCTTCTCCCGTCGCCTGCACGGCGTGAAGAAGGTTAAAAATCCTGATGCCCAACAGGCCATTCTTCAGGAGATGGCGCAAGAAATTGAACAGGCGGCAGGGAGAGTCCTGCTGCGCGAAGCCGCGCGGCCGGCGATCGCTTATCCGGAAAACCTGCCGGTTAGCCAGAAAAAACAGGAGATTCTCGAAGCCGTTCGCGATCACCAGGTGGTGATTGTGGCGGGGGAAACCGGGTCGGGGAAAACCACCCAGCTGCCAAAAATTTGTATGGAGCTGGGGCGCGGCGTTAAAGGCTTAATTGGCCATACGCAGCCGCGTCGCCTGGCCGCGCGTACCGTCGCCAACCGCATCGCCGAAGAGCTGCAAACGGAGCCGGGCGGCTGCATCGGCTATAAAGTTCGCTTTAGCGACCACGTCAGCGATAACACCATGGTTAAGCTGATGACCGACGGTATTCTGCTGGCGGAAATCCAGCAGGACCGGCTGCTGATGCAGTATGACACCATCATCATCGATGAAGCGCACGAACGCAGCCTCAATATCGACTTCCTGCTGGGTTATTTGCGGGAACTGCTGCCCCGTCGCCCGGATCTGAAAATTATTATCACCTCGGCGACCATCGATCCGGAACGCTTCTCGCGCCACTTTAACAACGCGCCGATTATCGAAGTGTCCGGGCGCACCTACCCGGTAGAAGTGCGCTATCGACCCATCGTTGAAGACGCCGACGACACCGAGCGCGATCAGCTGCAGGCGATTTTCGACGCCGTTGATGAGCTCGGGCGTGAAAGCCCCGGCGATATCCTCATTTTTATGAGCGGCGAGCGCGAAATTCGCGATACCGCCGATGCGCTCAATAAGCTGAATCTGCGCCATACCGAAGTACTGCCGCTGTATGCGCGACTGTCCAACAGCGAACAGAATCGCGTGTTCCAGGCCCACAGCGGGCGGCGGATCGTGCTGGCCACCAACGTCGCGGAAACTTCGCTGACCGTGCCGGGCATCAAGTACGTTATCGATCCAGGCACCGCGCGTATCAGCCGCTACAGCTTCCGGACTAAAGTACAGCGCCTGCCGATTGAGCCGGTTTCCCAGGCGTCGGCTAACCAGCGTAAGGGCCGCTGCGGCCGCGTCTCCGAAGGGATCTGTATTCGTCTTTATTCTGAAGACGACTTCCTGTCGCGTCCGGAGTTTACCGACCCGGAGATTCTGCGCACCAACCTGGCGTCGGTTATTCTGCAAATGACCGCGCTCGGGCTCGGCGATATTGCCGCGTTCCCGTTCGTTGAAGCGCCGGACAAACGCAATATTCAGGACGGCGTGCGCCTGCTGGAAGAGCTGGGAGCGATTACTACTGACGAACAGCAGACCGCCTATAAGCTGACGCCGATGGGCCGCCAGCTGAGCCAGCTACCGGTGGACCCGCGTCTGGCGCGCATGGTACTGGAAGCGCAAAAACACGGCTGCGTGCGCGAGGCGATGATTATCACCTCGGCGCTCTCTATTCAGGATCCGCGCGAGCGGCCAATGGACAAGCAGCAGGCGTCCGACGAGAAACACCGCCGCTTCCACGACAAAGAGTCCGACTTTCTGGCGTTCGTCAACCTGTGGAACTACCTGGGCGAGCAGCAAAAAGCGCTCTCCTCGAACCAGTTCCGCCGCCAGTGTCGGGTTGATTTTCTCAACTACCTGCGCGTGCGCGAGTGGCAGGATATCTACACCCAGCTGCGTCAGGTGGTCAAAGAGCTCGGCCTGCCGGTCAATAGCGAGCCGGCGGAGTATCGCGAAATTCATACCGCGCTGCTGACCGGTCTGCTGTCGCACATCGGTATGAAAGACGCCGACAAGCAGGAGTTTACCGGCGCGCGCAACGCCCGCTTCTCCATCTTCCCCGGATCGGGGCTGTTTAAAAAGCCGCCGAAATGGACGATGGTCGCCGAACTGGTGGAAACCAGCCGCCTGTGGGGGCGCATCGCCGCGCGCATTGAGCCGGAGTGGGTCGAGCCGGTGGCGCAGCATCTGATCAAACGCTCGTACAGCGAACCCCACTGGGAGCGCGGGCAGGGCGCGGTGATGGCGACGGAGAAGGTGACCGTTTACGGCCTGCCGATTGTCGCTGCCCGCAAGGTCAACTACAGCCAGATTGACCCGGCGCTGTGCCGCGAACTGTTTATCCGCCACGCGCTGGTGGAGGGCGACTGGCAGACTCGCCACGCTTTCTTCCGCGAAAACCTGAAGCTGCGCAACGAAATTGAAGAGCTGGAGCATAAATCACGCCGTCGCGACATTCTCGTCGATGACGAAACGCTGTTTGAGTTCTACGACCAGCGCATCAGCCATGACGTCATCTCCGCGCGCCACTTTGATAAATGGTGGAAGCAGGCCAGCCGCGAGACGCCGGATCTGCTCAACTTTGAAAAGAGCATGCTGATTAAGGAAGGCGCGGAGCAGGTCAGCAAGCTCGACTATCCGAACTTCTGGCATCAGGGCAACCTCAAGCTGCGTCTGACCTATCAGTTCGAGCCGGGCGCCGACGCCGACGGCGTGACGGTGCATATTCCGCTGCCGCTGCTCAACCAGGTGGAAGAGGCCGGGTTTGAGTGGCAGATCCCCGGTCTGCGCCGGGAGCTGATTATCGCCCTGATTAAATCGCTGCCGAAGCCGGTGCGCCGCAATTTTGTCCCGGCGCCAAACTACGCGGACGCGTTTCTCGGCCGCGCGACGCCGCTGGAGCTGCCGCTGCTGGATTCCCTTGAGCGCGAACTGCGGCGGATGACCGGCGTGACTATTGACCGCGAGGCCTGGCAGTGGGATCAGGTGCCCGATCACCTGAAAATCACTTTCCGGGTGGTGGACGACAAAAATAAGAAGCTACAGGAAGGGCGCTCGCTGCAGGATCTGAAAGATGCCCTGAAAGGCAAGGTACAGGAGACGCTGTCCGCAGTCGCCGATGACGGTATAGAGCAGAGCGGGCTGCATATCTGGAGCTTTGGCCGCCTGCCGGAGAGCTACGAGCAGAAGCGCGGCAACTATAAAGTTAAGGCCTGGCCGGCGCTGGTGGACGAACGCGACAGCGTGGCCATCAAGCTGTTTGATAATCCGCTGGAGCAGCAGCAGGAGATGTGGCGCGGCCTGCGCCGCCTGCTGCTGTTGAATATCCCATCGCCGATTAAATATCTGCATGAGAAGCTGCCGAATAAAGCCAAGCTGGGGCTCTATTTCAACCCCTACGGTAAAGTGCTGGATCTGATCGATGACTGCATCGCCTGCGGCGTGGATAAGCTGATTGACGAAGCGGGCGGCCCGGTATGGAGCGAAGAGGGCTTTGCCGCGCTGCATGAAAAGGTGCGCGCCGAGCTGAACGAGACGGTAGTGGACATTGCCAAACAGGTCGAACAGATCCTGACCGCGGTCTTTAACGTCAACAAACGCCTGAAAGGGCGCGTGGATATGACCATGGCGCTGGGGCTGTCGGATATCAAATCGCAGATGAGCGGGCTGGTGTATCGCGGTTTCGTCACCGGTAACGGCTTCCGCCGCCTTGGAGACACGCTGCGCTATCTGCAGGCGATTGAAAAACGGCTGGAGAAAATGGCCATCGATCCGCACCGCGACCGCGCGCAGATGCTTAAAGTGGAGAGCATCCAGCAGGCGTGGCAGCAGTGGCTGAATAAGCTGCCGCCTCAGCGCCGTCAGGATGACGACGTGCAGGAGATCCGCTGGATGATTGAAGAGCTGCGCGTCAGCCTGTTCGCCCAGCAGCTCGGCACGCCGTATCCGATTTCCGACAAGCGGGTACTGCAGGCAATGGAGCAGATTACGGCCTAGGCCGCCGCTTTCCCCGGTGGCGCAGGCTGCCGGGGAAGGTGGATAGCGTCAGGCGTTCACCCACGCGAGGGTGAACCCATCCCAGCCTTTGCTGCCCACGGTTTGCAGGGCCGTGACCGTCAGTCGCGGGTCGCTGCCCATCATGTCGATAAACGCTCTGACACCCTGCACCCGCTCATCCGCGCTATCCGGATTCGTCACTTCGCCATCGCGCACCACGTTATCGCCCACAATCACTGTCCCCGGACGGGAATAGCGTAACGCCCAGCGCAGATAGTGGGGATTATTGGGCTTATCCGCATCGATAAAAATGAGATCGAACGGCGGGCGCTCTCCCAGCGTTTCGAGGCTGGCCAGCGCCGGACCTTCCAGCACCGCAACGCGATCGTCCACGCCCGCCAGGCGCAGGTTCTCGCGGGCGACGGCGGCATGGTGCGCGTCGGCCTCCAGGGTAAGTAATTCGCCATCGGCGGGCAATTCTCTGGCCATCCAGATGGTGCTGTAGCCGCCGAGCGTGCCAATCTCGAGGATGCGTCTGGCGCCCGTCATGCGCACCAGCAGGGCCAGAAACTGCCCCTGATTAGCGGCAACGTCGATAGCCGGAAGCCCGGCGCGCTGGTTATTCTCCAGAACCTGGCTGAGTAGCGGATCGGTGGGGATTAACGCTGTCACGAGATAATTATCTACTGCCGACCACTGTTGTTGCATGTCAGATTTCCCGTATTACATCCCTGATGAATCAGACCAGCCGCCTCCCAGCGACCGGTACAAATCAACTTGCGCCAGCAGCAGGTTGTTTTTCACCTGTACCACGCTGAGCTGGGTGGAAAACAGCGTGCGCTGGGCGTCCAGCACGTCCAGATAGGAGGAGTAGCCGTTGCGATAGCGGTTTTGCGCGATGCGCAGCGTCTCCTGGGCCACCTTCTCCTGCGCCTGCAGCTCCGCCAGCTGCTCGCCGTAGCGGCCGATGGCATCGAGACTGTCATTCACCTCTTTAAACGCGCCGCGTACCGTTTTCTCATAGCTAAACAGCGCCTGATTGCGCTGGGCCATCGAAACGTCCACCTGGGCATTCAGCGCCTGGCGGTTGAGCAGCGGCGCCAGAATGCTGCCGCCGAGGCTCCATAAGCGTAGCGGATTATCCAGCAGGTCGGGCAGGGTGCGATCCTGCAGGCTGCCGGTGGCGGTAAGGTTAATGGACGGCAGCAGCTGCGCCTGCGATGACGCCAGGGTAGCGTCGGCGGCCACCAGCTGACGCTGGGCCTGAACGATATCCGGTCGGCGGTTGAGCAGGGTTGACGGCAGCTGGGAAGGTAGCGATAGCGGCGACAGCTGCGCGAACGCGTTGCGCTTAACGGCGTCCGGATTGGCGCCGAGCAGAAGGCTGAGCGCATTTTCCTGCTGGGCGATTTGGTGGCGCAGCGGCGGAATTTGCGCGCGCGTGGAGCGCAGTTCGGAGTCCGCCTGCATCAGCTCCAGGCGTGAGGTATAGCCCGTCTCAAACTGGCGCTTCGCCAGGTTGAAGGCATCTTCGCGCGATTTTAACGTTTGCTGCGTCACCCGCAGCTGTTCATCCAGCGAGAGCAGGGTGATATAGCCGGCCGCCACCGAAGAGGCGACGGTCAGATTCGCCGCTGCGGCAGCCGCCTTTTGCGCCTCCAGGCTGGCTTGCGCCGCGCTGGCGGCGCTGCGGTTTGCGCCCCAGAGATCAACATCGTAGCTGGCGGTTAGCGCGCCTTTATACACCGTACTGTGGACAGGCAGGCCGGTAGCGGCCGACTGGGACCGCGCGCGGGTGCCGGTCAATCCGGCGTCAAGGGAGGGAAACAGGCTGCTATCGGCGGCGTAAGCCCGCGCCTGGTACTCGTTGACCCGTTCGCGGGCTATCAGCACGTCGCTGTTGTAGCGCAGCGCCTGGTCAACGTAGAGATTGAGCGTACTGTCGTGGAAGTTGCGCCACCACACCCCCTCAACCGGGCTGGAGGGGCCGACATCCGCCCGCCAGGCGGCGGGGATCTGCAGCCCGGGCGCGGCCCGTTGAACGTCGGCGGACTGGCAGCCGGCCAGCGCAAGCATAACGGCGAGAGCGAGCGGACGGATCATTGCTGCTCCTCCGCGCGGGTATCGATGGTGACCTGCACCGACATGCCCGGCCGCAGGCGCTGGCCGTTTTTCTGCCCCTCATCAACGGCGATGCGTACCGGAATGCGCTGGGCGATTTTGACAAAGTTACCGGTGGCGTTATCCGGCGAAATAGCGCTGAACTCCACGCCGGTCGCCGGGGAGATGCTCTGCACCGTACCGGTGAATTTCTCGCTGTTCAGCGCATCCACGGTAAAGGTCACCGGCTGTCCGACGCGCACCTGGGCCAGCTGGGTCTCTTTCAGGTTAGCGATCAGCCAGTGCTGCGGCGGCACCAGCGAGGTCAAATGCGTCCCGGCGGTCACGTATGCGCCAAGGCGAACGGAGATTTGCCCAAGCTGACCGTCCGTCGGCGCGATAATACGGGTGTTTTGCAGGTCTATCTGCGCCAGCTCCAGCGCGGCTTTCGCATTGGCGACGTCGGCGAGCAGCGAGTCACGATTAACGATGGTTGATTGCAAATCCTGGCGCGACATTTCCAGCGTTGCTTTGGCCTGCTCGATATCCGCGGTGCCCTGCGCCGCGCTGGCGCGGGCGGAATCGCGTTCGCGAATCGATAGCGAGCCGTCGGCGGTCAGCTCCTGAACGCGTTTTAAATCCGCCTGGGTTTTCAGATTCTGCGCGCGGGCGTTTTGCAGCGCCGCTTCGTTACGGGTGATGACCGCTTCGGCGCTTTTACGCTGCTGCTGATTGTTCTTCAGCGCCGCCTCTTTCATCGCCAGCTGAGCTTCCGCCTGATGGACGCGCTGCTTATAGATGCGGTCGTCGATTTGAAACAGCACGTCGCCGGCTTTTACCTGATTAAAATCCTGGACCTTAACCTCGGTGATATAACCGTTGACCTGCGGGCTGATAAACGTGGTTTGCCCGCGAACGTAGGCGTTATCGGTAAACTGGCTTTCTCGGGTAAACGGCGGCAGCTGCCAGGCGTAGAGAATAACCAGTACGCCAACGATGCCAATGGCGGCGGCGGTAAAAATAGAGACGATGCGAATATTATTTCGGGTATTGGCCTGCTGTTTGGCCGCATCCTGCTGACTCATAATAACTCCAGAGTGAAAATTTTTATTTGCTTCCCGTCGCGCGCTTCAGCGCGATACGAGCGGTAATACGTAATCTTATTAAGCGCCAGAAAACCCATACCAGCGTGGCGGCTGAAATCGCCGCCGTCAGCAGATAGGTATCATTGTAAGCGAGAATATTGGCCTGCAGGGTGGCGGCGTTTTGCAGCAGCGTGGTGGCCTGAACGTTGAGCAACGTGCTGTCGCCAATCTGGCTTTGATACATCTGACTGTACTGCTGCAAACGCTCGGTAATCAGCGGATTGAGCGTGGTGAGCTGGTCGGCGAGCTGGCTGGAGTGAAACTTCTCCCGCCAGGTCTGAAAGGTGCCGAGAATAGCGGAACCCAGCAGGCCGCCGATATTCTGGCTCATGCCGAACAGCACCGAGAAGCTCACCAGGTTGCGCTGGTCGGCAATGACGCCGCCAATCCCCGCCAGCATCGCCGGGGCGAGGAAAAAGGCGCTGCCGAAGCCCAGCAGAAACTGGCTGAACATCAGCTGCTCCGGTCGCGTGAGGATCGTCGACTGGCTGTCGAGCAGCGAGGCAACCATAATCAACGCCAGCGCCGTGGCGGTGGGCCAGTAGAGGCGCTGCGGGTTGAGCGTCAGGCAGCTGGCGACGATGCCGCAGACGATCCCGGCGAAAATCGACCATGCCAGGTTGGTCATCTGTTCATTCTGCAAACCCACGTACTGCAGCCAGCCGATAACGCCGGTATTCTGCTCCGCCAGCACGATGCGGATCAGCAGCATAATCAGCCCGAGGCGCAGAATACTGCCGCTGGAGAGCCATTTGATATTGAGCAGCGGGTTGCTGCGGTTATGCTCAAAGGCAATCGCGGAGACAATCAGCACCACCGCGCCCGCCAGCGCCCAGCCGATCCACGGCGCTTCAAACCACCAGTCCAGCCGTCCCAGCGACAGCACCGCGGTGACCAGCGCCATCCCCGGCGCCAGCAGGAAGAAGGTGATGAAGTCTTTCTTCTCAAACACCTTTTTACGATCGCTTGGCGGCAGCTTGAGGGCAATCACGCAGGCCAGCGACACCAGCGCCAGCCCCAGCTCAAAGAAGTACAGCCCGCGCCACTCGTCGATTTGCAGCAGCTCGGTTGAGAACAGGCGCGCCAGCGGGATCGCCAGGGATGAACCGGTGATGCCGATGGTCAGCGCTTTGAGCCGATGGCGGGCGGGCCAGGCCTGTACCTGATAATAAATCCCCAGCGAGCTTAGCGCTGCGGCTACCATGCCGTGGGCGGCGCGCACCATCAGCGCTGAACTGAGGTCGTTAACGAACAGGTGGAAAAAGGTCACCAGCACGTAGAGAACGAGAAAACCCTCGGTAAAAGCGCGCAGGCCGAACTGCTGGCGAAACTTCACCAGCAGCAGGTTGATGGAGACGTTGGTCATCACGTAGACCGCCGGGAGCCAGGCAATCTCGGTTGACCAGGCGGCAAAAGTACCCTGCAACAGCTGCAGATTGGCGGTTACCACCGCGTTGCCGAGCGCGCCCGTCAGGCAGACCAGCAGCCCGACGATCCCGTAGGCAATACGTTTTGGCGTACTGTGAATGGGGGTCGACGGCGAGCCGAGGATCGCCGGTTTTTCGTGCGGGGCCCAGTCGTGAGGAACATAGGGATTAGCGTGACGACGCGGCATTATTTTTTCTCAACCTCGCGCAGCAGCTTCTCCAGTACCCGCTGCGTCTGCCGCTGCTCTTCGGGGGTAATGGCGGTAAGGATCTCCTCCCGCAAATCATCGGCCACCGTTTTCACCTGCTGATACACCTCAAGGCCTTTGGCGGTAGCGATCAGCAGTCGTTTACGCTTGTCGCGTTCGGTTTTCACCCGCTCGACCAGACCGAGATCGACCAGCCGGTTGAGCAGCGGTACGAGGGTTGCGCTTTCGACGCCGAGCTCCTGGGCCAGCTCGCTTTGCGATAGCGGCTTTTCGTTACGCGCGATGGCGGAAACGGCGACCCAGCTGGCCTGGCTCATGCCGAGGTCCTTGAGCCGACGGTTGACCGCCAGGCGCCAGTGGTGGGCGGTCAGATATAAAAGATGGGAAAAGTTAAGCTGTCGGTTATCCATAGGTCAGTCTGCAATATCGTTAGAGCTCTAATGATTTTTGCCTGACCAGAACGAGAATTCAAGCCTGATTGATAAAAACAGGTTAACGGTATGTGCGTTTATTGTGGAAGATGCTTTGGGAGGGGGGAAGAGAGTTCTGATCTCAGCCCGGCATTAACCGGGCTGAGAAGGGGGATTATCCCGGATAAATACCGCGATCTTTACGCGCCATCAGAATCCGCTCACAGGCCACGATATAGGCGGCGGTACGTAAAGAGCACGCTTTTTCCACCGCTTTTTCGTAAACGTGAACGATCGCATCGGTCATGATACGGTCCATTTTGGCGTTGATCTCTTCTTCGCTCCAGAAGAAGCTGGCCATATCCTGCACCCATTCGAAGTAGCTCACGGTGACGCCGCCGGCATTACAAATAACGTCCGGCACCACCACGATGCCGCGCTCGGCCAGCACGTCGTCCGCTTCCGGATAGGTCGGGCCGTTAGCGCCTTCAAGCACCAGTTTGCAGCTGAGGGTTTCCGCGCGCTCGCGCGTAATCTGACCTTCCAGCGCCGCCGGGATCAGAATATCCATCGGCGTCGTCCAGAACGCTTCTTTGTCAATTTCGCGGGCGCCCGGGAAGCCGGCAATTTGCTTGTTCTCCGCCTGCCATGCGGTCAGCGCGGCCATATCAATGCCGCCCTCGTTATACAGCGTGGCGGTGTGGTCCTGAATCACCACAATACGCGCGCCGACGCCCGCGAACAGGCGGGCCGCTTCGCTGCCCACGTTACCAAAACCCTGCAGCGCGACTTTGGCACCCTCGATTTCGATACCGCTGCGGCGAGCCACTTCGCGACCGGTGACGAATACGCCGCGGCCGGTGGCTTTTTCACGGCCCAGCGAACCGCCGAGGTGAATAGGCTTGCCGGTGACCACGCCGGTGATGGTGGTGCCGTGGTTCATGGAGTAAGTATCCATCATCCAGGCCATCACTTTACCGTTGGTACCAACGTCCGGCGCCGGAATATCTTTTTGCGGCCCGATGATAATGCCGATCTCGCTGGTATAACGACGGGTCAAACGTTCCAGTTCACCCTCTGATAGTGAGAACGGGTCGACGCGGATACCGCCCTTGGCGCCGCCGTAGGGAATATTGACTGCCGCACACTTGATGGTCATCCAGGCTGAAAGCGCCATCACTTCATTCAAATCGACATCCGGATGGTAGCGCACGCCGCCTTTACCCGGTCCACGCGAGAGGTTGTGCTGGACGCGGTAGCCTTCGAAGTGGCGGATAGTGCCATCATCCATTTGTACCGGAATATCAACGATCAGCGCGCGTTTCGGATGGCGCAGGGTTTCGATCCAGTAGGCGAGATCGCCGAGATAGGGCGCAACGCGATCGATTTGACGCAGGTAGGTGGTCCATGGAGATGTACTACTTTCAGAAGCGTAAGATAACTTTTCCATAAGAGTCCTGTTTCGCAGTGATAATTATTTTGTTAACCGTGGAAAGGTACAGCTATAAACTCTGTAACGAGAATGTTATCACCAATTTAATGGGACGGTATTTGGCAAAAATGCAGAATATGCTGTCGTTGCGGCTGGGGTTCGGCTTTTTATGAATAAAAAAACGGAAAACAAGGCCATCAATGGATGAATATGCACCTTTGTGCATTAAAGCCGTAGTTGTGACCCTTTATCTCTATTTATCAGAATCTTGACCCTCTTCAAAAAGTGAATAAAACGCTATGTATATGTGTTGACTTTGTTGCTTAACAGGCGTGGGTGTTCTGTTCGCACTTTATTACCCTAAAGTATGCTGTACCGTCTAAGATGGTGGCCGGTAATGTCAGGCTAAGAACGCTAAAAGGAGAGAACATGTCAGAGCATTTTCCATCGCTGCCGGAGGCGGTACTGGCCGCGGCGAACCAGCTGGGGGCCTGGCTGGCGCAGGATGATTTACCGCAGGATCCGCAAATAGAGCTGGTGGTGCTGGCAGGCAATGCGGTGATCCCGACCATTGATTTCGCCTGCCGGCTGGCGGCGCATCACGCCGTTCCTCTGCTGATCAGCGGCGGTATCGGCCACTCCACCTCGTTTTTATACCAGTCGGTGCTGAATGACCCGCGCTATCGCACCATTCCGGTAGACGATCGCGCCGAGGCGCATATTCTGGCCGACATTGCCCATCAGTTCTGGGCGATTCCGCGCCAACGAATCGTGGTGGAAGACCGCTCCACCAACTGCGGCGAGAACGCGCGTTTTACCCGGCAGATGCTGGAGCACAACGGCATTGCGCACCGTACGGGGGTGGTGGTTCAGGATCCGACCATGCAGCGGCGAACGATGGCGACATTTGCCCGCGTCTGGCAAGACGACCCGCGTGCGCCGACGTGGTACAGCGCGCCGGGCTGTTCACCGGTGTTGTGTAACGGGCGTGACGGCGTCACGTTCAGCGGGAAAGAGGCGGGTCTGTGGCCGGTGGGGCGCTATCTGGCGCTGATCCTCGGTGAACTGCCGCGGCTGGCGGATAACCCGCAGGGCTACGGCCCCCAGGGTAAGGGATTTATCGCTCATGTGGATATTCCGCCGTACATCGCTCAGGCGTGGCAGACGCTGCGCGACGACCGCCTGCTCTCCGATGCGCTAAGCGCGCGTCAGCTGGCTTAGAAGATGGCGCGGCATGCCATGATAGCCAGCCCGCGTTTCCCCTTCGAACGCAGGACCTATTAGCCGGTAACTCTCATCTTGCCCGTTTGCGTTAGCGATATCGCAAACGGGCATCATCTGTTATTGAATTGTGATTCTTTACGCCCCGGGTTGCTCTGTTTTTATGAAATATCTCACAAAAACAAGCGCTCATGCTGTCCCTTTGCCTGATGGACGATAATTTTTAACATCTAGTTCACCTGTTAAAAACAATAATCCTGAGGAGCAGACCATGACAGCACCCGTTCAACACCCTATGTATATTGACGGCCAGTTTGAACCCGGCCGCGGTGATGCATGGATTGATGTGATCAATCCGGCGACGGAAGCGCTGCTTTCGCGTATTCCCGACGGCAGCGCGGAAGATGCCCGGCGCGCGATTCTGGCCGCTGAGCGCGCGCAGCCGGGCTGGGAAGCCCTGCCGGCGATTGAGCGAGCGGGGTGGCTGCGCAAAATCGCTGCCGGTATCCGCGAGCGGGCCGAGGAGATCGCCGCGCTGATCGTCGCCGAGGGCGGAAAAATACAGCAGCTGGCCGCGGTGGAGGTCTCCTTTACCGCCGATTATCTGGATTATATGGCCGAATGGGCGCGCCGTTATGAAGGTGAAATTGTACAGAGCGACCGGCCGGGGGAAAATATTCTGGTATTCAAGCGCGCGCTGGGCGTGACCACCGGCATTCTGCCGTGGAATTTTCCGTTCTTCCTGATTGCCCGCAAGCTGGCGCCGGCGCTCATTACCGGTAATACCATCGTGATTAAACCGAGTGAATTTACGCCGAATAACGCCATCGCTTTTGCGCAAATCGTCCATGATATCGGCCTGCCGAAAGGGGTCTTTAACCTGGTGCTGGGGCGCGGCGAAACCGTGGGCCAGGAGCTGGCGAGCAATCCGAAAGTGGCGATGGTCAGCATGACCGGCAGCGTCGCCGCGGGCGAGAAGATTATGGCCGCGGCGGCGAAAAACATCACCAAAGTGTGTCTGGAGCTGGGCGGTAAAGCGCCCGCTATCGTGATGGACGATGCGGATCTTGAGCTGGCGGTTAAGGCAGTGGTGGATTCTCGCGTCATTAATAGCGGGCAGGTGTGTAACTGCGTTGAGCGCGTCTATGTGCAAAAGGGCATTTACGATCGCTTCGTTAACCGTCTGGGTGAAGCGCTGAAGGCGGTGCAGTTTGGCGATCCGGCGTCTCGCGACGATATCGCAATGGGACCGTTGATTAACGCCGCCGCGCTGGAGCGCGTGGAGCAGAAGGTGGCGAAAGCGGTGGCCCAGGGCGCGCGCGTTGTCCTGGGTGGGAAAGCGGTGACGGGTAAGGGCTATTTCTATCCGCCGACGCTGCTGCTGGACGTGCGCCAGGAGATGGATATCGTGCATGAAGAGACGTTCGGCCCGGTGCTGCCGGTGGTGGCGTTTGATACCCTTGAAGAAGCGCTGGCGATGGCCAACGACTGCGATTACGGGCTGACGTCGTCAATCTATACCCGCGATTTGAACGTCGCGATGAAGGCGATCAAAGGGTTGAAGTTTGGTGAAACCTATATTAACCGCGAGAATTTCGAAGCGATGCAGGGTTTCCATGCCGGATGGCGTAAATCGGGCATCGGCGGCGCCGACGGGCGTCATGGTCTGAATGAGTATCTGCAAACCCAGGTGGTCTATCTGCAGGCCTGAGTCAGCAGAGAACCGGTGGGCTTCCCGGAGGCGATGCTGCGCATCTGTCCGGGCTAACCCAGCCCGCAGACCGCCTCCCGGGTCGCGGCTGACGCCTTACCCGGGCTACCCAAACGCATGCCGCACGTACCTGTAGCCCGGGCAAGGCGCGTTGCGCCGCCCCCGGGATTTATTTGGCGAACTTATCCAGCACGCGGATAAGCTGGGTAACGAAGCCATACTCGTTATCGTACCAGGAGACGGTTTTCACCAGCTGGAGATCGCCAACCTCGGCAATCTCCAGCTGCGTGGCGTCATAAATGGAACCGAAATGGCTGCCAATCACGTCCGACGAGACGATCTCCTCTTCGGTGTAACCGAATGATTCGTTGTTCGTCGCCGCGTTTTTCATCGCCTGATTGACTTCTTCAGCGGAGACCTTTTTCTCCAGCACCGACACCAGCTCAGTCACCGACCCGGTTTTCGTCGGTACGCGCTGGGCGTGGCCCTTCAGCTTGCCGCTAAGCGCTGGAATAACCAGCCCGATGGCTTTCGCCGCCCCGGTTGTATGCGGAATGATATTTTCCGCCGCCGCGCGGGAAGCGCGTAGATCTTTGCCGCGGGGGCCGTCAACCAGCGATTGCGTACCGGTATAGGCGTGAATCGTGGTCATGGTCCCCACCTTAATACCAAAGGCGTCATTCAGCACTTTCGCCATCGGCGCCAGGCAGTTGGTGGTGCAGGAGGCCACGGAAATAATCGTATCGTTTGCCTCCAGCGTGTCGTCGTTAACGTTATAGACAATGGTTTTCATATCGCCAGCGGGCGCGGAGATAAGCACTTTTTTAGCGCCGGCGGTCAGATGAGCTTGCGCTTTTTCCGCGGAGGTATAAAAACCCGTACACTCGACGATCAGCTCGGCACCGACCGCTTTCCACGGAATATGCTGAGCCTCTTTTTCGGCATAAACGGTAATTTTTTTGCCGTCAACGATAAGCGCATCTTCAGTAAAATCGACGCTCCACGGGAAAGGTCCGTAGTTAGAATCATGCTTAAGCAGGTAGGCCAGTACCTTAGGGGAGGTGAGGTCGTTGATGGCGACGACCTCTAAAGGACTATTAACCTCCAGTAATCGGCGCAGTACTAAACGTCCAATACGCCCAAATCCATTAATCCCGAGTTTACTCATGAAGAATCTCCAGGTCAGTTGAACTGTCAGGTGAAAACTTCTCCAGGCTTAGTTCAGCTGGCGGGATAGGGCAACCAACGATTTTTCCGGCGCCGTTAAATGCTGATAAAAACGCGTACGGAAAAGTGAATAAATTCGGCGGGTTGTGGGCGGGGCGTTAAGGGTTAATAATTTTTTGTTTCAGCTTTATACGCCGCGGGTATATTGGCAAGGGGTTGAAAAGGTGGGCCCGGGAAGGGCCCGCCGGGTGGCCGATTATTCGGCGTTCCCGCCCCGTTCAGCAAAAGCGGCAAGCGCGGCGCCGTCAAGGCGATAGCGAACCCACTCACTTTGCGCAACGGCGCCAATGCTCAGATAAAAATCAATGGCCGGCTGGTTCCAGTCGAGCACGCTCCACTCCAGGCGACCGCACTCTCTTTTTACCGCCAGCTGAGCGATGGTTCGCAATAGCGCTTTTCCAGCGCCGCGGCCGCGAAATTCGGGAGTGACGTACAGATCTTCCATATAGATGCCGTTGCGACCGAGCCAGGTGGAATAGCTGGTGAAGAACACCGCGTACCCGGCAACCTTATTGTCAATCTCGCAGATTAGCGCTTCCGTTTTGCTGTCGCTGGCGAAAAGCGATGCCTGGATTTCATCTACCGTGGTGACCACCTGCTCCGGCGCTTTTTCATAAACCGCAAGCTCGTAAATCATGTCATAAATTGCTTTTACGTCCGCCGGGCGGGCCTGACGAATGGTCATATTCATTGGAGTACCTGTTGTGCCATCGTGAGTTTGATACCGCCAAGCATAAACGTTAAGGTTAGAAGAATTAAGTGCAATGAAATCACCCAATGATGAATATTATGCATCCTGCGCTTCGCCGTCTTGATTTGAATCTGCTGCCGGTATTTGAGGCGGTCTACCGCTATCGTTCGGTCCGCCTGGCGGCGGAAGAGCTGGCGATGAGCACATCGGCGTTAAGCCACGCGCTATCCAGACTGCGCGCCGCGCTCAATGACCCGCTTTTCTATCGCGAAGGTCATCGTATGTGCCCCAGCGTATACGCCACCCAGCTCGCGCCTTCCATCGCTTCGGCGCTCAAGTTTTTAGATCAGGAGCTTACTCCGCAGCCGAAGTTTGTGGCCTCGGCCAGTACCGACTGCCTACAGATAGCGATCACGGACTTCACCGCGCAGTGCGTTTTCCCGACGCTGATGCCCAGGCTACAGCAGCAGGCGCCAGGCCTGCGTTTCGAACTGCGCTATCTGCCGCACAGCCCGGCGCTGACGGAACTGCTGGCCGGCGAGGTGGATTTAGCGCTGGGATTTAGCGCGCTGGATGAAGCAGAGCATCCGGAGCTGGATGAGATTTGCTGGCTGAAAGATGATTATGTTGCGATAAGCAGCGCCAGGCGATCCCGGCTCACGCTGGCGGACTACCTGGCAGCACGGCATCTGGTAGTCACCCCGTGGAATGAAAGCCAGGGCGTTCTCGACGTGCAGCTTGCGAAAATGGGCTTCTCGCGGCATATCACCATCAAAACCCCCTCTATGCTGAGCGCGCCAGCTATTATTGCGCAAAGTGAACTGCTTATGGCGATACCGCGCTCTGCCGCGGCAAAAATGACTGACGCGGCGACGCTGAAGGTCTTTGAATTACCGTTTGAGGTTCCGCCGTTTGAAGTGAAAATCTATTCCCACAAGCGGAGCGGGCAGCGCGGCGCGAGCCAGTGGCTGAAAGAGAGGCTGAGGGAGTGGGCCGCGACGGAACGAACCTGATGTCTCGTTTGACGAGTCAGCGATATATGCTTAACTCATGAGACAACAAATGTGAATCGTCTGTTAACAGCCTGATGTGCGCTTCAGTGGTAAGCGCAGCGTCATCTATCCTGATAACGTAAGAGAGAAAAATTGAAATTAGCCGGACTCCATCCCGATGAACTGCGTCGCCTGCAATCGCTGCGGGCATCCGGATTACTTAATAGCGGAAAAGAAGAGCGTTTCGATCGCCTGACCCGGCTTGCGCGTACGCTCTACGATCTGCCGGTGGCGTCGGTTAGCCTCGTGGGAGAAAATACCCTGCATGTTAAATCCTGCGCCGGACTTGAAGTCGATACCCTGCCGAGGGATATCACGTTCTGCGCGCATACTATCCTGCAGACCGACCCTTTAATCGTTAATGACCTGCAGCAGGATCTGCGCTTTCACGATAACCCGCTGGTCACGGAAGCGCCTTTTATCCGCTTTTATGCCGGATACCCGGTACAGCTGCCTGACGGCGCGACGGTCGGCGCGTTCTGCCTGATGGACCACAAGCCGCGCGCCTTTTCCGTGCATGAGATACAAATATTAAGCGACCTGGCCGCCATCGTTGAAGATGAATTCAAGGTGCTCGACGCGGCGACCGCCGATGAGCTGACGGGGCTGTTCAACCGCCGGGGTTTTATGTCGTTAGCGGAGTACGCGCTGCTGACGGCCAGGCGGCGCAATGAACCGGCGAGCCTCGTATTTATCGATCTCGATCGCTTTAAGCTGATTAACGATACCTGGGGTCATGAACAGGGGGATAAAGCCCTGACGGCGATGGCTGATTTGATGAAAGCCACCTTCCGGGAGTCGGATATCATTGCCAGGCAGGGCGGAGATGAGTTTATTATCCTGCTTGCTAATACTGCCCAGCAGGCGGCGGGCATCGCGATGGCGCAGCTAAGCAATAACGTTGCTGAGTATAATCAACAGGCGGGCAATCCGTGGCAGCTGGCCTTTTCCTGGGGCTGCGTTGAATACGACCCTGCAACGCATCATAGCCTCAATGAGATCGTTGCGGTGGCGGACCGGCGCATGTATCAGGCGAAGACCAGCCATGGCGCCGAGCGCCGGTAGGGAACCGCCCGGCGTCGCCAGCCGATATTCGGCGTCTGGCTGATGCCGCGGCGGCTTGCGCTTCCTTAGTGGAGACCAAGGCGGATCAGTTCAACGGGCTCGAACTTACCTTCCGTCCCTTCCACTTCGACTGTCTTATTACGGCGCAGCTGGGCTGGCGTTAAGCCCGTCGCGTGGATAGCGATAATTTTACCGGTTTTACCCGTCCCGTTAATCATCACCTGGCTGCCGTTTGTAATAGGATTGCGGTTACGATCGTAAGTGATCATGCTGATTTCTCCTTTTAATCATCGGGTGGTAACAATCGCTTCTCGCGCCGGGCTGCCCCGGCGCGGACGTAATACCAATACGCCTCTCGGCCCGTCATTTTGTTGTTTTTGATCAACTTCACACTTTTTAGCGTCCCTCAACGGGCTAACGAGCCGGAGACAGGCTTTGCCTGACCCGGAATCCGTACTGCTTTTGAAGACGATTCCGCGGGTATCAACCCCCGTGGAGGCCCGGGTTGCAGTCGCTGATGCGGCTGCTAAACTTTTTTCGGGCATAACGGAGCGGAACGATGAAGAACAAAGAAGAGCAAACGGGGCTGATTGGTCTTGCCATTGGCGCGGCGGTTATTGGCCTGGTCTCTGGCCAGAAGCCAATCAACCGGGAAAGCATTGTTGAAGAACTGGTGAGGCTGGGCAGACAGAAGGGGGATGGCGTCGAGGACGAGATTTTTATGCAGGCGGCAACGCTGGTGCGCAAGGGGGTATGATCCCGCCGGTAGAAGAAGCCCGGGTAGGCGAAAACCCGGGATTAAACGGGGAGGAAGGTCATCATAAGATACGCTATCACAATGCATATCAGCGCCATGTACCAGACAAAACTCATTCTGTTACCCGCCCTGTAGCGCCATGCCGGTCACCGCGTTAACCACGGTCGCGGCCATCAAAACGCCGCCGACGATAGCGCAGGCACGGTTTTTCCGGGTCGCCCCCAACGTCAACATCACCACCGCTGCGGCAAAGAGGGGGATGGCTATTATGCTGAAAGTGTTCATCGTTTCCTCAACACTCGTCCGTTAATCTTCCTGCATCCACATATCGGCTTCTTCGAACATCTCCTGCACGGCGCGGCTGATCTGCTCCTTCTCGTGCTTGCTGGCGTCAGTATTGATGGAAGCCAGGGTCATCATCGGCTTAACGCGGACGTCGGCATCGGGAAAAATGCGATGCACTCGCTTCGTCAGTTCATTAAGAATGATCTCTTTAGCGCCGGCCAATCCCTCGAAATTTCTTTTGTCATAAATCAGCTCTACGAACATTTTTTATCCCGTTGATGATAATAGCAGGGAGTATTGTACTGTGATTATATACAGCGTCAAGGCCGAGGTATACGTTCCCCGTATTCCTGCGCCGGGGATAACTCGCCGCTTTTGCATTAAATGCGTGAAACCGACAATTGTTTTTTATAAGTACGTAAAAGTTAATGAATTTTTAATAAAAGGTGTTTATGTCGGCGATATCACCGTTTTATTAAGGGTTTCTCATGCGCGATAAATATTCTGGCCTGCAAATTGGCATCCACTGGCTGGTGTTTCTTTTAGTGATAGGCGCTTACGCGGCGATGGAGCTGCGGGGCTTTTTTCCCCGCAGCGCGCGACCCGTCATCAATATGATTCACGTCTCCTGCGGGATTTCTATTTTTGTTCTGATGGTGGTGCGCCTGTTGGTGCGTCTCAAATCCCCGGCGCCGCCAATTGTGCCTAAGCCGTCGCCGATGATGACCGGCTTCGCGCATCTGGGGCATCTGGTTATCTATCTGCTGTTTATCGCGCTGCCGGCCATCGGCATGGTCATGATGTACTACCGCGGTAACCCGTGGTTCGCGTTTGGCCTGACCATGCCGCACGCGGTGGAAAGCAACTTTGAGCTGGTGGATACCCTGAAAGCGTGGCACGAGCTGCTGGCCAATACCGGCTACTTTATCATTGGCCTGCACGCGCTGGCGGCGCTGTTGCACCACTACTTGTGGAAAGATAACACGCTGCTGAGGATGATGCCGCGCAGGCGCTAAACCTCGATAAACCCGCTTCGGCGGGTTTTTTTGTCTCTCTTTACTTTAATTGTGATAAAAATGTTATCAACAATAAAAAAGAAGGGGAAGGGTATGAAAGTCAGACATGCCATCGCAGAAGAGGCTCCGGCCCTTTGGGAGGTTCGTAATCAGGCGATTCGCCACGGTTGCCGGGAAAGTTATGCTGCGGAAGTCCTGCAGGCCTGGACACCCGACAACATGCCTGAAGGTTACCGCCATGCGGTGCGCGATAATCCGTTTTTTGTTGTTGATGATGGGCTGGGCAAGCCAGTTGCCAGCGGCTATCTGGATATCAAAGCGGGTAGCGTTGAAGCCATATTTACTTTGCCGACGTGGGAGGGTAAAGGCTGCGCCAGCATGATTATGGCGGCCATCATCGGAGAGGCGAAACAACGCAAGTTCAGGCACATTACCCTCGATGCAACGCCAAACGCGGCCGGTTTTTATCTGCGCCTGGGATTCACTTCAATCGGCGAAAAGCGCTGGCATTCGAAAATGGCGAACGCCGACTTACGCTGTGAATCGATGATCCTTAGCCTCGACTAAGCGCAAATTCTCGCCGCTATGCTACGGTTAAAGCGGCGAAGCCATTTGCCTCATGGCAACAATAAATATAGTATACCCCCCTATATGATATGGAGGGCGTCACCATGCCACATTCACCTGAAGATAAAAAGCGTGCCCTCAGTCGGGTAAGGCGCATCCGTGGCCAGGTTGAAGCGCTCGAGCGGGCGCTGGAATCCGGCGAACCCTGTATGACCATTCTGCAACAAATCGCCTCAATTCGCGGCGCCGCCAACGGCCTGATGGGAGAGATGGTTGAAATTCATCTGCAGGATGAACTGGTCAGCGGCGAAACGACGCCAGACCAGCGCGCCGCCAGAATGGCGGAAGTCGGGCATCTGCTACGGTCCTATTTAAAATAAAATCACCACGAGGAAGAGAGATATGAAATCACGTGCAGCCGTCGCGTTTGGCCCAGGCCAGCCGCTTTCAATCGTTGAGATTGACGTCGCGCCGCCGAAAAAAGGCGAAGTGCTGGTCAAAATCACCCATACCGGCGTATGCCACACCGATGCCTTTACCCTCTCAGGCGACGATCCGGAAGGCGTTTTCCCGGCGGTACTGGGCCATGAAGGCGGCGGGATTGTCGTCGAAGTGGGGGAAGGCGTGACCAGCCTGCAGCCGGGCGACCACGTTATTCCTCTGTATACCGCCGAATGCCGCGAGTGTAAGTTCTGTAAATCCGGCAAAACTAACCTCTGCCAGGCGGTGCGCGCCACTCAGGGTAAAGGCCTGATGCCGGACGGCACCACCCGTTTCTCCTACAACGGTGAACCGATTTATCACTATATGGGGACCAGCACCTTCAGCGAATACACCGTAGTGGCCGAAATTTCGCTGGCAAAAGTGAACCCGCAGGCGCCGCTGGATAAAGTCTGCCTGCTGGGCTGCGGCGTCACTACCGGTATCGGCGCGGTGCACAATACGGCGAAAGTAAAAGAGGGCGATACCGTCGCCGTCTTCGGCCTCGGCGGGATCGGCCTGGCGGTGATCCAGGGCGCGGTACAGGCGAAAGCCGGGCGCATTCTGGCGGTGGATACCAACCCGGAAAAATTCACTCTCGCGAAAGAGATGGGCGCGACCGACTTTATCAACCCGAATGATTACGATAAGCCGGTTCAGGATGTGATTGTTGAACTCACCGACGGCGGCGTCGACTTTAGCTTCGAGTGTATCGGTAACGTCAACGTGATGCGCGCGGCGCTGGAGTGCTGCCACAAAGGCTGGGGCGAAAGCGTCATCATCGGCGTTGCCGGCGCGGGCCAGGAGATTAAAACCCGCCCATTCCAGCTGGTCACCGGGCGCGTCTGGCGCGGCTCCGCGTTCGGCGGCGTGAAAGGGCGTACCCAGCTGCCGGGAATGGTTGAAGAGGCGATGGCGGGGAAAATTCGCCTCGATCCGTTTATTACCCACCGTATGCCGCTGGATCAAATCAACGAAGCGTTTGATCTGATGCATGAAGGTAAATCCATTCGTACCGTCATTCATTTCGGCGAGAATTGATTTTCCTGGTGAAAAATAACCCGGGCATGCCCGGGTTATCATTTAAGAGGGATTACTCCCGCCGCAGGTTTTCATAACCATTCTGCCATCGCCGCTGTTCTCGCCGCTCCCGTTCACGCTGAATATCCGATTTCTCATCTTCCCACACCGCGCAGTGCGGCCCGCTGAACACCTCGCAGGGCTGTGGGTTGGCGGTGAGCGGAGACGCCGCTTTCTCTTCCCAAATCGTCGGATCGCGCAGGTCCACTTCCGGGGCTTTTAACGCCTGAGCCGAGGCGGCGGCTAACATAAAGGTGCCTGCGAGCAGGCGGCAGGGTGAACTTTTCATCCATTATCCTTGTTCAGTTGTTATTATTGATAACCATTCGCAATAGTAACATAGCTGAATGAAAATGGCTTGCTTAGGGGGGCTGAAGATGATTTTGCCTTCGCGCCAGCCGCCACCGGGCGGTTCCCGGGCCGCAAAAAGGGCCCCGTTTGGGGCCCTGGCGGTTACTTCTGCTGCGGAAGCGCGTAGGCGATAATATAATCGCCGCGGTCCGGCGACTGGCGAGCGCCGCCCGCGTTGATGATGATGTACTGCTTGCCGGTTTTCGGCGATACGTAGGTCATCGGGCCGGACTGACTGCCGACCGGCAGACGCGATTTCCAGATCTCTTTCCCGTTGGCGGTATCAAACGCGCGCAGGTAGAAGTCCTGGGTGCCCGCGAAGAACAGCAGGCCGGACTGGGTTGATAACGAGGCGCCCAGCGTCGGCATACCGATAGGGATTGGCATATGCATGCGGATCCCCAGCGGGCCGGTGTCCTCAACGGTGCCCACCGGAACCTGCCACACCAGTTTGCCGGTTTTCAAATCAACCGCTGACATAGTGCCGAACGGTGGTTTCTGGCACGGAATGCCCAGCGGCGACAGGAAACGTTCGCGCATGGCGCCGAACGGCGTGCCCTCCATCGGCACAATCCCCATTTCGATACCGCTGGCGTCCTTCGCCACTTTGGCGCGCGGCACCATATAGTTGGCGAGGCCAAGGCGCATATCATTGACGAACATCAGGCTGTTGTTCGGGTCAACCGACACGCTGCCCCAGTTCATCCCGCCCAGCGAGCCGGGATACTGCAGCGAACGATCCTCGCCCGGCGGGGTGAAGACGCCCTGGTGACGCATCTCTTTAAACTGGATGCGGCACAGCAGCAGGTCGACAGGCGTCGCGCCCCACATATCCGACTCGGTCAGCGTCTCGTTGCCGATCATTGGCATGCCGACGGAGTAGGGCTGGGTCGGCGAGTAGCGCTCGCCCTTGACGTTGCCCGCCGGGACTGGACGTTCCTCAACCTTGGCGACCGGTTCACCGGTGGCGCGGTTCAGCATAAAGATCATGCCCTGCTTGCTGGTTTGCACCAGCACCGGCGTGGTGCCGCCTTTACCGTCAGGCAGATCGTACAGCAGCGGCTGGGAAGGCAGGTCGAAATCCCAGAGATCGTGATGGGTGGTCTGATAATGCCAGCGTACCTGGCCGGTCGTGGCGTCAACGGCCACGATGGAGGAACTGTATTTATCGTCCAGCGCGGTACGTTCGCCGCCAAAGAAGTCCGGCGTTGCGTTACCGGTCGGCAGATAAATCAGATTCAGCTTCGCGTCATAGGACATGGCCGACCAGACGTTCGGCGTACCGCGGGTGTAGGTCTGTCCGGCCGGCGGTTCGCCGGTCAGGTTCGGGTTGCCCGGATCCCATGCCCACGCCAGTTTGCCGGTATGAACATCATAGGCGCGAACGACGCCCGGGGGCTCGCCGGTGGAGAAGTTATCCGCCACGCGACCGCCAACCACGACCACGTTACCCGCCACCAGCGGCGTGGAGGTCTGCTGGTAGTAACCCGCTTTGATTTCCCCCATGCCAACGCTCAGGTCCACAATACCGTGGTCGCCGAAGGCGTCGCACAGTTTACCGTTATCGGCATCAATAGCGATCAGACGGGCGTCGGTGGTTGGCAGGAACAGGCGGCGGGAGCAGGCGGCCGGCTGCGCGTCGGCGGCAGGGGAAGCCTGGGCCTGGCTCTCTTCGTAATAGCCTAAGCCGCGGCAGCGCTGCCAGTTCGGCGCGGTGGCTTTTGAATCATAGCGCCATTTCTCTTTACCGCTATCGACATCCAGCGCCAGCACCTTGCTGTAGGGCGTACAGACGTAAAGCGTATCGCCAATTTGCAGCGGCGTATTCTGGTCTTCCGCGCCGGAGCCGTTGCTCTGCGGGATATCCCCGGTGTGGGCGACCCAGGCAACCTGCAGCTGGTCAACGTTCTGTTTGTTAATCTGGTCGAGGGCGGCGAAACGGTCGCCGTGGGTGGTGTTGCCCCAGTGCGCCCAGTTTTTCTGCTGCTCGCCCGCGGCGACCGGTTTAACCGGCACCGCCTCGCTGGCGCTGACCAGCGGCTGGGATTTAAACATCCAGCCGAAACTGACCAACAGTACCACCGCCAGCACCGCTGCCAGGCCAAACGCCGGCCCTTTTTTCGCCGGCTCCCGGGACAGAAACGGCCAGACCAGCGCGGCAAGGAAGGCCAGTACGCCGAGCGCGAACAGGCGCGAGAACAGCGGCCAGTAGGTCCAGCCGGCATCGCTAATGGCCCAGACGATCGAGGCGATAAACGCTATCGCGTACAGTATGATACCGCCGCGACGGCTGCGGAAAATGAGCACCGCGGCGATAACCATCACCAGGCCCATAATCGCAAAATAGAAGGTCCCGCCAACGGAGGCGAGCTTTGCACCAAGAATACCGATAGCCAGGCCGATGATCAGCATCAGCCCGGCGAGAAGCCACTGCAGGACCCGGGGGAATCCTCGCGGCGCGTTGCCAGTTGCCATTTTTTCTCCTTAACCACCCCTGAACAGGCGTGAACCAGATGAATCAATTTCTCAAGTGAAGGCTTTTGAATGAAGCGATGTTGACCTTCATAAAAGCAGGTTTTTTACTATTATTGATTTCGAGTGAACCATTTGGTGAAATCGTGGCTATGATAGATCTGTTAAAGAAATTTACGCAATTGTTAATGAATGATTTCGCACTAATTGATTATTGTGGTGAATATGGTAGGTGCGAAAAGGAAATCAGGCGGTCAGATCTCCCCGACGCGGGTAACTGTCGGGGAGAGGGCGATCAGACGGGCATCGATTTACGAATGGCGCTCAGCAGGGTTTGTGTTCCCGCGGTGAGCGTGGCGTCCACTCGGGTGAGAATACCTATCGGTTCGCCCGCGCCCTGGGTGGGCACCGGCAGCGCGGCCAGCAGCCCACGGCGCAGGTCGTCTTTGACCGCACCGGAGGGGACAAACCAGACGTAGTCGTAATCGACGGTGAGCTGGCGCGACAGGGAAGCCGACAGCGTCTCGATGCAGCCAGACGGAATTTTGCAGCCCTGGCTTTGCAGCAGGGTTTCGGCGTTCTGTCGCGGCAGCGTACCTTTGGGCGAAACCACCACCGGCCACTCCATGACCCGACTCAGCGTAACCGTTTCCTGCAGCAGCGGATGCCCCGGACGAACCACCAGCTTCAGGGATTCGAGAAACAGCAGTTCATAGTTCAACCCGCTCATCAACTCCGGATCGGACATCCGTCCGATACCGATATCGATTTCTCCCGATTTGAGTCCGGCCAGCAGCATGGTGTTATTCATGGTCGCCACCTGCAGGGTGATATCTTTTTGCTGCTGATGGAACTGGCCGATCACCGAGGGCAGGATCCCCAGCGCGGCGGTGGGGAGCGCCCCGATGCGCACGATATCGCTGTTGAGGCCTTCTTTACGGTTTAGCGCCTGTCCCGCGGTATTGAGCGCGTCGAGCACTTTAACCGCGTGGGTGAGAAACTGTTCGCCGACCAGCGTGAGCTGCGCGCCGAGGCGTCCACGCTCAAACAGCCGGGTACCGGTCAGCTGCTCCAGTTCGTTTAGCGTTTTAGATAAAGCCGGTTGACTCAGATTTAAGGTTTCAGCCGCACGCCCAAGAGTTCCCTGTTGAGCGACGGCCACGAAAGTATGTAGATGGCGCAAGCGAATGCGCTGACTGAAAAGACCATTTTTTTGCATAATCAATGTTAAAAACAGAGGCGTCCCAGTGACAAGTAAGGGCGATTAAAATTGTTAACTTCATAGCAAAATATTATTAACATTTTATATTATTATTTTACAAGTTGATTTTATTGAGTTTGCCATATAGCGTCGCCCCTGACCGGCAGGGGCGGAAAAAGGAAGAAAAAACTCAGATATCGAAGAAGACGGTTTCGTTTTCGCCCTGCAGGTGAATATCGAAGCGATATACGATCTCCGCGCCGCGGACCTCGCGCTGCGCGATGAGGGTCTGGCGACGCACTTCCCACTCAATCAGATTCAGCACCGGGTCGACCTGGTTGGCATCCTGCTCGTCGGAAAAGTACATCCGCGTGTTGAGGCCAATATTAATCCCGCGGGCGACCACCCACAGATTAACGTGCGGCGCCATGGTGCGCCCATCGCGACCTACCACGGCCCCGGGTTTAATGGTTTCGAAGCGCCAGACGCCGCTGGTGAAGTCCGAGCAGCTGCGTCCCCAGCCGCGAAACGCCGCATCCAGCTTCTTGCCCTGCTGTCGGTCGTCGGGATGGTTATAGCGCCCGGCGGCGTTGGCCTGCCAGATTTCCAGCAGCACATCGCGCACCGGCGTGCCGGAGCCGTCGATGACTCTGCCTTCGATAGTAATGCGTTCGCCCTCGGTGTCTGCCGTTGTCAGCGTCGGGCCAAAATTTTTCTCAAAGATATGGAAACCGGCGGCGTCCGGCGCGAGGCCGATATGCACATAAGGGCCGGCGGTTTGTGACGCGGTTTCAGGTAAATAATCTTTCATCGGGCGGCCCCCTGCGTGCGGTTTTCAAACAGCGTTGCGCGATGGCCGCGCAATACGAGATCAAAACGGTAAGCCAGAGAGTCCAGCGGTACGGCTGCATGGGTATCCAGCTCGGCGATTAATGTCCTGATGGCATCATCGTTATTGATGGTTTTGACAATAGGACACTGTTTAATCAGCGGATCGCCTTCGAAATACATCTGCGTGATCAGACGCTGTGCCCAGGCGTCGCCGGAGAGCGAAAAGTGAATATGCGCCGGACGCCAGTCGCTTACCTGGTTGCGCCACGGATAGGGGCCGGGCTTGATGGTGCGGAAACAATAGTAGCCGTTTTCGTCTGTCAGCACCCGTCCGCAGCCGCCAAAGTTCGGGTCGATAGGCGCCAGGTATTGATCTTTCTTATGCCGGTAGCGTCCGCCCGCGTTGGCCTGCCAGACTTCGACCAGCGTATTTTTCATTGGTCGGCCAAATCCATCGCGAACGTAGCCGTGGACGATTATCCTTTCGCCAATCGGCAGGCCGTCTTTGGCGTAGTTGAGGATCAGGTCGTTATCGAGCGCGCCGAGATCGTCGCTGCTGAACACCGGTCCGGTGATTTCAGAAAGGGAATTCTGCAGGGAAATGAGCGCATTGCGCGGCGAGCGCAGCACGCTGGTTTTATAGCCCGGGGCGTAAGCGGGAGGATGGCTGCTGTAGTCGCGGTGCAGGACCTCGCGCGGTGACCATTTGTCGTTCATGAGGGTACTCCATATTATCGGTAGAGAGGCATGTTGTTGTAATGTCGCCACTCGCAGTGTGTGTAAATGTTTTGTTAATTTAAAGTGAAATTAAAGGGTGTTTAACATAACCGGCGGTTATGAAGTGAGCGGTTGAAAATAAACCGGCCAGCTACCGGCATCACAGTTTGTAAATTCTTCCCGCCGTCTGCAGAGAGCTTTCCTACACTCCAGGGAGAATTCACTGGAGGTAAGACATCATGGCGAACACCATCACGGCTGATGAGATTCGGGAAAGCTTTTCGCAGGCGATGTCGGCGATGTACCAGCAGGAAGTTCCGCAGTACGGGACGCTACTGGAGCTGGTGGCCGACGTTAACCTGGCCATACTGGAGAATAACCCGACGCTGCACGAACAACTGGCCAACGCCGATGAACTGGCGCGGCTGAACGTTGAACGCCACGGCGCGATCCGCGTCGGTACGGCGGAGGAACTGGCGACCTTGCGTCGCATGTTTGCCATTATGGGAATGTATCCCGTCAGCTATTACGATCTGTCGCAGGCCGGCGTACCGGTTCACTCCACCGCGTTTCGCCCCATTGATGACGCCGCGCTGGCGCGCAATCCGTTTCGCGTTTTTACCTCGCTTCTGCGACTTGAACTTATCGCCAATGAAGCTTTGCGTCAGCGGGCGGCGGATATCCTTTCCCGACGCGATATCTTCACGCCGCGCTGTCGTGAACTGATCGCGTTACATGAACAGAAAGGGGAGTTTACCGCCGCAGAGGCCCGCGAGTTTGTGCAACAGGCGCTGGAAACCTTTCGCTGGCATCGACACGCCACCGTCGATGAGGAAACCTATCACGCGCTGCATGAAGAGCACCGGCTGATTGCCGATGTGGTCTGTTTCCCCGGCTGCCACATTAATCATCTGACGCCGCGCACCCTGGATATTGACCGGGTACAGGCGTTAATGCCCGAGTGCGGTATCGCGCCAAAAGCGTTGATAGAAGGGCCGCCGCGCCGCGATGTGCCCATTTTACTGCGCCAGACCAGCTTTAAGGCCCTTGAGGAGCCGGTGATGTTTGCCGGAGAGCATAGAGGCACGCATACGGCTCGCTTTGGCGAAATCGAGCAGCGCGGCATCGCCTTAACGCCGAAGGGCCGCGCCCTGTACGACCGACTGCTTGGCGAGGCGGGGGTGGGCAAAGATAATCTCACCCATCAGCGTCATCTGCAGGAGGTGTTTAGCCCATTCCCGGACAGCGAATTCCTGCTGCGTCAGCAGGGGCTGGCGTACTTTCGCTATCGCCTGACGCCCGCCGGCGAAGCGCACCGTCAGGCGTTTCGTCCGGGCGACGATCCGCAGCCGCTGATTGAACGCGGCTGGGTCATCGCACAACCGATTATCTATGAAGACTTTTTGCCGGTCAGCGCCGCCGGGATTTTTCAGTCTAACCTGGGCAACGAGATACAGACCCGCAGCCACGGCAACGCCAGCCGCCAGGCCTTTGAGGAGGCGCTGGGCTGTCCGGTCTATGATGAGTTTGCCCTTTATCAACAGGCGGAGGAGCGCAGTAAACGACGTTGCGGTCTGCTGTAAAATCAGTACTCTGCTGGCATGAGTTGTTAAAGGAAGCAGGCCATGCAGAATCCGTCTACCCCGCTGGTGAAAACCCGGCAGGGCACCCTATCCGGCACCGCTGAAGAGAACATGCATATCTGGCGCGGTATACCCTATGCCGCGCCGCCCGTCGGCGATCTCCGCTGGCGCGCGCCGCAGCCTGCCGCCCGCTGGCAGGGCGTGCGCCGGGCGGAGAGTTTCTCAGCCTCCAGCTGGCAGGATATTGAGTACTGTCGTGAGCTCGGCGGCGGCGATCCCGGCCGCTTTTCCGAGGATTGCCTGTACCTTAACGTCTGGTCGCCCGCTTCGCGCGCGCAGCCGCTGCCGGTGATGGTCTGGCTGCACGGCGGCGGCTATACCATCGGCGCGGGAAGCTTACCGCCCTATGACGGTAAAGCCTTAGCGTCCCGTGACGTGGTGGTGGTGACGGTTAACTACCGGCTGGGGCATCTGGGCTTTTTTGCCCATCCGGCGCTGGAGGAAGAAGAGGGGGAGCGCATCTATAATTTCGCGCTGCTCGATCAGATCGCCGCCCTGCAGTGGGTTCAGGAGAACATACACGCCTTCGGCGGCGATGCGGCCAACGTGACGCTGTTCGGCGAGTCCGCCGGGGCGCGCAGCGTGCTGTCGCTCATGGTTTCGCCAAAATCCAGAGGGCTGTTCCATAAGGCGATTATTCAGAGCGGCTATACCTTGCCGGATCTGCCGCGGGAAAAGGCGCTGGCCAAAGGGCAGCTCATCGCGGAGCACTTCTCTTTACCGCAGGCCAGCGCCGAACAGCTGCGGGCGATTCCGGCGGACGCGTTCTGGTCGCTGACCGCACCGCTTACCATCGGCCCGGCGCCCATTGTTGGCGATGCCGTACTGCCGCAGCCGATGCTGGAGACTTTTTTTAGCGGGCGTCAGCACCCGCTGCCGGTGATGATTGGCTCGAACAGCGATGAGGCCAGCGTCATGGCGGTGTTTGGCGTCGATATCGCCGGGCAGATCCAGAAGCTTCGCCGCGAACGCCGTTTTGGTCTCGGTTTGATTAAGCTGCTCTATCCCGGCGTCAAGGGCGATGAGGCATTAGGGCGTGAAGTCTGCCGCGATATGGCCTTTACCACCCTGGGTTACGTGGTGATGCAGGCGCAGCAGCGGGTAGGGCAACCGTGCTGGCGCTACTGGTTTGACTACGTTGCCGAGGCGGAACACCAAACCTATCCGCACGGCGCGTGGCACGGTAATGAAGTGGCGTACGTTTTTGACAATCTGGACCTTGCCGAGCCGGTGCGACAGTATGCGAACGATCGCGACCGGACCTTTGCCGCCCGGGTTGCCGACTATTGGGCTAGCTTTGCCCGTGTAGCGGGTAACGGCTGCCACGAGCTCTCCGGGCCGGTGCGCTGGCCCGCCAGCGTGCGCGGACGGGACCGTCTGTTGCGCATCGGTTTGCACAAGCGGGCCGGTTTTAAAGTGGAAAACCGCTTTATGCGCGCGCGTCTGGCGCTGTTTCGGCGGGTGATGAAGCACCATGTGACGCTGGATTAACGCTGTCCGGAAGATCTCCGTCTGCCGCGGGACGTTTTTAACCTTCTGCAGCAAAAATAATCGCCTGCGCGGCCAACGTTCGTCTGGCCGCTTCCTGTTTTGCTTTGCCGCCGCGGTATTTAGCATGAAACGCCGCCGGTTGGTGAAATCATCGCCGCCCCCCGGATATCGGTAATTCGGTCTGGTCCGGTGGACATATTTTTTTCACGCATTTCTGCCGTCAACAATTGGATTATCAATCATTTTTGTCTAGAGTGAGCGACATTCACGACGCATGGGTTTGTTACGTCGCGTCTCAATTCACATATGAAGAAGGATGCTCTCTCAGGCATGAACCGCAGACGTTTTCTCAAATCTTCCATGGCTGTTGCCGCCGTATGCGGAACGTCAGGAGTTGCCTCTCTATTCTCGAAAGCGGCCTTCGCCGAGGACTCGGGAATTGCCGACGGCCAGACCCGTCGCTTTGACTATTCCGTACTTCAGTCGATGGCCCACGATCTTGCGCGTCAGCCCTGGGGCGGCGCGCCGCGCGATCTGCCGCCAACCCTGGCAAACCTGACCCCGCAGGCCTACAACAGCATTCAGTATGATGCTGCGCACTCCCTGTGGAGTAATATCGAAGAGCGCAAGCTGGATATTCAGTTCTTCCACGTCGGGATGGGGTTCCGCCGCCGCGTACGGATGTTCTCCCTGGATTCACAAACCCAGCAGGCGCGGGAAATTCACTTCCGTCCCGAGCTGTTTAAATATAATGACGCCGGCGTCGACACCAAACAGCTGGAAGGCCAGAGCGATCTCGGCTTTGCCGGGTTCCGCGTGTTTAAGGCGCCGGAGCTGGCGCGCCGCGATATCGTCGCCTTCCTCGGCGCGAGCTACTTCCGCGCGGTAGACAGCACTTATCAATACGGACTCTCCGCCCGCGGCCTGGCGATCGATACCTTTACCGATACGCCGGAAGAGTTCCCGGACTTCACCTCTTTCTGGTTTGAGACCGTGAAACCGGGGGCAACGGTATTTACCGTCTATGCGCTGCTCGACAGCCCAAGCGTCACCGGCGCCTATAAGTTCGTGGTTAACTGTCAGGAGACGCAGGTGATTATGGATGTGGAAAACCACATCTACGCGCGTAAAGACATCAAACAGCTGGGCATCGCGCCGATGACCAGTATGTTCAGCTGCGGCAATAACGAACGGCGGATGTGCGACACTATCCATCCGCAGATCCACGACTCCGACCGCCTGTCGATGTGGCTGGGCAACGGCGAGTGGGTGTGCCGCCCGCTGAACAACCCGCAGAAGCTGCAGTTCAACGCTTTCCAGGATAAAAATCCGCGCGGTTTTGGCCTGCTGCAGCTGGATCGCGACTTCTCCCACTATCAGGACATCATGGGCTGGTATAACAAACGCCCGAGCCTGTGGGTGGAGCCGCGCAACCAGTGGGGTAAAGGGGCCGTCAACCTGATGGAGATCCCGACGACCGGTGAAACGCTGGACAATATCGTTTGCTTCTGGCAGCCCGAGAAGCCGGTGAAAGCCGGGGATGAGCTGGACTTCCGCTATCGACTCTACTGGAGCGCGCAGCCGCCGGTCCGTTCGCCGCTGGCGCGGGTATTGGCCACGCGTACCGGAATGGGCGGTTTCCCGGAAGGCTGGGCGCCGGGTGAGCACTACCCGGATAAATGGACCCGTCGTTTTGCTATCGATTTTGTCGGCGGCGACCTGAAGGCCGCGGCGCCAAGAGGCATTGAGCCGGTGATTACCCTGTCGAGCGGCGAAGCGAAGCAGATAGAAATTCTCTACGTGGAACCGTTTGATGGCTATCGCATCCAGTTTGACTGGTACCCGACCTCGGATTCGACCGACCCGGTCGAAATGCGCATGTTCCTGCGCTGCCAGGGGGAAGCGATCAGCGAAACCTGGCTCTATCAGTACTTCCCGCCAGCGCCAGACAAGCGTAACTATGTTGACGATCGGGTAATGAAATAATTGCCCTTTATTCCGCCCGCTAAGGTCACTTAGCGGGCGTTTGTTTTTTAATCAGACTATTAAATCAGAGTCCATTATGACTGACGAAAACGCGCCTGCGAGAGAAACTATCCCCGTCACCGAGTCGCTTTCTCTGCGCGCTGTGGATGAAAGCCACGTCGCTGAGCTGCATCAGCTGGTGATCAAGAACCAGCGCTGGCTCCAGCAATCGCTGAGCTGGCCCGCTGAAGTTAGTCACGAAGACGAAACCCGCCGCCACGTGCAGGGCAACGTGATGCTGCACCAGCGCGGTTACGCCAAAATGTTTTTGCTCTTTCTGCGAGAAGAGATCGTCGGCGTGCTGTCGTTTAACCAGATTGAGCCGATCAATAAGACCGCATACATCGGCTACTGGATTGATGAAAGCCACCAGGGGCAGGGGCTGCTTTCTCAGGCGCTGCAGGCGCTGATGGACGCTTTTGCCCGCAGTGGGACGGTTCGCCGCTTCGTGATTAAATGTCGGGTAGCAAACCAGAGAAGCAATCAGGTCGCCCTGCGTAACGGTTTCACCCTCGAAGGGTGCCTGAAGCAGGCCGAGTATCTGAACGGTTCGTACGATGACCAGAATATCTACGGGCGCATTATTGATTGTGACACCGGGCAATTCCCGGCTCGCGGCTGACGCCTTGCCCGGGCTACGGGCCGCGCTGAGATGTAGCCCGGGCAAGGCGCGTTGAGCGCCGCCCCCCGGGGAACAGCGCGCAGGGGCCTGAAGCTGATAAACCACGCGGTCGGGAGCAAAGGTTATAGAAAGCCGACAATGGGCGTGCGGGTAAAAAGTTCGTCGCCGTTTATCACTTTCTCCCCTCTGATAGAAATGGCGTCTCCCGCGCTGGCTTCAATTCGCGCTCTGTCGCCGATCGTCACCTGATGTTCAATCACCACATCGCCGCAAATGACCGCATGGCCTTCAATTAACACGCTATCGTCCAGCAGAATCGGCCCGCCGAGCAGGTGCGCATGCCCACCGACCATCACCCGATGCTTCAGCAGGCAGTTGCCTTCGACCACCGCGTGCTCCGCCACCTGCGAGCTGTAGCGTAGGGTGGGGATGGCGTCTTCTTCCCGTCCGGCGGTAATCCTCGCGTGACCATAAACGCGCGCGTTATCGCAGACCCAGACGTCGTTCTCTTCATTACCTTCCAGCCGCGCATGATCGAAAATTTCCGCCCGGTGCTCGACAAAAGCGTGTTCGACAAACGCATCGCCGTAAATTTGTGCCTGGTG
>NZ_VOJB01000093.1:67049-164258 GCF_007910085.1 Klebsiella sp. ME-303
GACGCGCGATGCGCTGACCGTTGCCCGCTGATAAATGCGCAGGATTTTATCGTTGTCGGCAGTCAGACCTTGAGCGGCAATAATTAAACAGTGGGGGAGGATCTGCGCATTGTCGGCCAGGTGGCAGCATCCGCGAATCTGCGAATGCGAAACGGTGACGTTGTCACTTATTCGCGCGCAGTGGCTTGCCTGCACGCTGTCCAGTCGCGCGTTATCGCTGACGATGGCGCCATGGCTGATAATGCACTCGCCGGTTAAGCGGGCATTGCCCTCGATTTTCGCACCGGCAAACACCGCGCTATTCGGGTCATAAATCCAGCACTCGCCTTCGTGGCTCAGGGCTGCTTCATTGTCCAGCCAGCCGCCTTCATCGCCGCTTTTCACGTCAGCGAAATCGCGTAAGGCGACAATTTGCCGCAGATTGACGCTATGTTTATTTCCGTCGGCTTCATAGTGAAACTGGCGAACCTTCTCGCTGAGGTAATATTTGCGCATCTGCCTTTCTCATTACATATGGTTAACATAAACATAGCAAAAAACGCCGTAGCGTGTTTTTGAAGGTTCCTTTAGAATGCAACTTAAGATAAATTGAAAATTTAAACAAAATGAATAAAGAGCAGCGCGTGAGCCGGGTGCTGAATCTCCCGGCGGGCTATTTTGGTATGGTTCTGGGCATTATCGGCATGGGCTTCGCCTGGCGCTACGCCAGCACGATCTGGCCGGTGAGCCGGACAATCGGCGACGGTCTGGTTATCGTGGCCACCCTCGTCTGGGCGCTGCTGGCGCTGGCGTTTATCAGCCGTGCAGTCCGTTTCCCGCACAGCGTACTGCAGGAGATGCGCCATCCGGTGGCCAGCAGTTTTGTCAGCCTGTTTCCGGCGACGACCATGCTGGTGGCCATCGGCTTTGTTCCCTGGCTGCGGCCGCTCTCGCTGGTGTTATTCGCGATTGGCGTAGTGCTGCAGCTAAGCTATGCGGCCTGGCAGAGCGCCGGGCTATGGCAGGGGAAGCATCCCAATGAGGCGACCACCCCGGGCCTCTATCTGCCGACGGTGGCGAATAACTTTATCAGCGCCATGGCCTGCGGCGCGCTGGGCTTTACCGACGCCGGACTGGTGTTTCTTGGCGCCGGCTTATTCTCCTGGCTTAGCCTTGAACCGGTGATTCTGCAGCGCCTGCGCAGCGACGGCGAACTGCCGATGGCCATGCGCACCGCCCTCGGCATTCAGCTGGCGCCGGCGCTGGTGGCGTGCAGCGCCTGGCTGAGCGTGAACGGCGGCGAGGCGGATACCTTCGCTAAGCTGCTGTTCGGCTATGGTCTGCTGCAGCTGCTGTTCATGCTGCGCCTGATGCCGTGGTACCTGCGTCAGCCGTTTAACGCCTCGTTCTGGAGCTTCTCGTTCGGCATCTCCGCGCTGGCGACCACCGGCCTGCATCTCGGTCATCAGCATCCGGACGGCTTTTTCCATACCCTTGCGCTCCCGCTGTTTCTCTTCACCAATCTGATCGTCGGGCTGCTGCTGATTCGTACCTTCCTGCTGCTGATGCGCGGTAAACTGCTGATTCGCGTTGAGCGCGACACATTATTAAAAAATAAGGATTAACCATGACGCTTCGTGACGAAAATTACTTCACCGATAAATACGGGATGACCCGCACCCACTCCGAGGTGCTGCACGCCGCCACCCTGATCGCGCCGGGCAAGGCGCTGGATCTGGGCTGCGGCAACGGGCGCAATAGCCTCTACCTCGCGGCCAACGGGTTTGATGTCACCGCGTGGGATAAAAATCCGGCCAGCATCGGCAATCTTGAGCGCATTCGTCAGGCGGAAGGGCTGGAGAATCTGCGGACGGCGATTAAGGACCTTAACGCCCTCAGCTTTGACGGCGAGTATGACTTTATTCTTTCGACCGTGGTGATGATGTTCCTCGACGCGAAGACCATCCCGGGTCTGATTGCTAACATGCAGCGCTGCACCAGACCCGGCGGCTACAATCTGATCGTTGCGGCTATGGATACCGACGATTATCCGTGCAGCGTCGGCTTCCCGTTCGCGTTTAAACCGGGAGAGCTGCGCAATAATTATGAAGGCTGGACGTTACTCAAATATAACGAAGACGTCGGTGAACTCCACCGCACCGACGCCAGCGGGAACCGGATTAAGCTGCGTTTCGCCACGATGCTGGCGCGCAAACCGGCTTAACGCGCCGCTAACAGGCAGAGCTGTAATGCGGTCTGATAAGAGGCCTCAAAGGCGCGCAGCGGCAGAAACTCAAATTTCGAGTGGAAGTTGTGCGCGCCGGTAAAGAAGTTGGGCGTTAATACGCCTTTTGCCGACAGGGCCGCGCCGTCGGTGCCGCCGCGCATCGGCGTCGGTTTCGGCGTAATGCCTAAGCTTTCCATCGCTTCGAACATCAGATCAACGGCGCGGCGGTCTTCGCCGATGGCATTGCTGATGTTGCTATAGGTATCGCTGATGTGAAATTCCACCTTTCCGGTCGGATACTGCGCGGCGATTTTCTGCGCCACCTCGCTAATTTGCTGCTTACGGCGATGAAAACTTTCGAGGTCGAAATCGCGAATGCTGGCCTGCAGCAGGGTGCTGTTCTGATCGCCCTGGATACCGTTAAACCAAACGTAGCCCTCGCGTCCGGCGGTATGCTCCGGCGTTTGCTGGCGATCGAAATGGCTCATGTAATCGGTGGCCATCAGCAGCGGGTTCACCAGCACGCCCTTTGATGACATGGGGTGAGCGGTCACGCCGGTAAAGCGAATCTCCGCCGCGGCGGCGTTAAAGTTTTCATAGACGATTTCGCCGAGCTCGCAGCAGTCGATGGTCCAGGCAAAATCGACGGCAAAGCGCGCGAGATCCAGCGCCTTCGCGCCGCGCAGGCCCACTTCTTCATCCGGCACAAACGCGACCACGATGTCGCCGTGGCGGTGTTCCGCCGTCAGGTTTTCCAGCACCGTCATCACCACCGTAACGGCGGACTTGTTATCCGCCCCGAGCACGCTGGTGCCGTCGCTGAAAATAATCTCTTCATTGGGATAAGCGAGGATTTCCGGATGTTCCGCAACGCGCAGCCAGATATCTTTATCCCTGTTCAAACAGAGATCTTCACCAGTAAAACGCAGAATTTGTGGATGAATATCCGGCGACAAACCGACGTCAACGGTATCGATGTGGGTAATAAAGCCAATCCGCGGCGCGCCTGCGACGTTGCCTTTTTTCACCGCCGTGACGGTGGCGTGCTCGTCAATCACAATCTCATCCAGCCCCAGCTGGCGTAGCTCATCCGCAAGGGCCTGCGCCATCGCGTGTTGCCCGGCGGTGGTAGGCAGCGTCGTGGCTCGCGGGTCGCTTTGGCTGGTTATCGCCAGGTAGCGAAAGAAGCGTTGGGTTAATTGACTGGCCAGGGCTGATGACATAGTGATTCCTTCTTTATTCGAGTTTTCAGGTGTTTGCAATCAGGCTTTAGTGTTATGTATGAAAGGGAAAACAACAAGCTATTCATTAGCTGACAAATTAAAAAGGAAAACCTATGCAACGCAGATTCACGACGCTTGCTCTGGCGTTAGCGGCCCTGACGGCCAGCTCGGCCATTAGCGCAAAAACGCTGGTCTACTGTTCAGAAGGATCGCCGGAAAACTTTAACCCGCAACTCTACACCTCCGGGACCAGCGTGGACGCCAGCGCGGTGCCGGTCTATAACCGACTGGTCGATTTCAAAGCCGGCACCACAGAACTGGTGCCGAGCCTCGCCGAAAGCTGGGAAGTCAGCGAAGATGGGAAAGTTTATACTTTTCATTTACGCAAAGGCGTTAAATTCCAGAGTAATAAATATTTTAAACCCAGCCGCGATTTTAATGCCGACGACGTTATTTTTTCGTTTATGCGGCAAAAAGATCCTCACCATCCTTATCATAATATCTCCAGCGGCAATTACTCCAATTTTGAAAGCCTCGAATTTGGCCAGTTAATTACCGCGATTGATAAGCCTGATGAATATACGGTGCGTTTCACGCTGGCCCATGCCGAAGCGCCCTTTGTGGCCGATCTTGCCTGGTATTTCGCTTCTATTTTATCGGCGGAATATGCCGATGCGATGCTAAAAGCCGGCACGCCAGAGCGCGTGGATATGGACCCGATTGGTACCGGACCTTTCAAACTCGCGCAATATCAAAAAGATTCCCGAATTCTTTTCACCGCGTTCCCGGAATACTGGCAGGGGAAGGCGCATATCGATCGTCTCATTTTTAGTATCACGCCGGACGCCTCGGTGCGCTACGCCAAACTGGAGAAAAACGAGTGCCAGGTGATGCCGTTCCCCAATCCGGCCGACCTGCCGCGAATGAAAGAGAACAACGCGATCAACCTGATGAGCAAAGCGGGCCTTAACACCGGTTTCCTGGCGTTTAACACCCAAAAAGCGCCGCTGGACAACGTTAAGGTGCGTCAGGCCTTAGCGATGGCGATCAATAAACCGGCGATCATTGAAGCGGTGTTCCACGGTACCGGTACGGCGGCGAAAAACCTGCTGCCGCCGGGCGTATGGAGCGCGGATAGCCAGCTGAAGGATTATGACTACGACCCGCAGAAAGCCAAAGCGCTGCTGGCGGAATCGGGGGTTGCGGGGCCAATTACCATCGATCTGTGGGCGATGCCGGTGCAGCGACCCTATAACCCGAACGCCAAACGCATGGCCGAAATGATCCAGGCCGACTGGGCGAAAATTGGCGTGCAAACGAAAATCACAACCTATGAGTGGGGTGAATACTTAAAGCGGGTGAAGGATGGCGAACATCAGGCGGCGCTGATGGGCTGGACGACCGCGACCGGCGACCCGGATAACTTCTTCGGCCCACTCTTTACCTGCCAGTCGGCGAACGGCGGGTCAAACTCGGCAAAATGGTGCTATCAGCCGTTTGATAAAATTATCGCCGAGGCAAAATCGATAACCGATCGCCAAAAACGCGAAGCGCTCTATCGCCAGGCGCAGCAGATGATGCATGACCAGATGCCGGCAGTCATGATTGCCCACTCGACAATATTTGAACCGGTGCGTAAAAACGTGTCAGGCTACGAAATAGACCCCTTTGGCAAGCATATTTTTTATCAGGTTGATATCAGATAAACAGCCAATCACGGCCCGCCGGCAACGGCGGGTTTATTTTTTCCAGCTACTTGACGTAGCACCGCTTTTGCCACAAAACTTACCCCTGTTATTTGCTATAACTCTTGCCGATAAATGGTATTCACAGGGATTAACCTATATGCGTACTCCGTTATTTTTTAAAGTCGCTGCGCTTGCTGGCCTGTTAGCATTGGCCGGTTGCTCATCCAAAATCGCTAAGCCGGAACAATATTCGGGATTTTTAAAAGATTACTCTAACTTAAAAGAAACCACCTCGGCGTCCGGCAAACCGGAACTGCGCTGGATTTCGCCGGATTACAATCCGAGCAACTATGACAATATCGTCTATAACCCGATCACCTATTACCCGGTACCAAAACCCACCACCCAGGTGGGCGAGAAGGCGCTCAGGGATATCCTGAATTACACCAATAAAGAGATGAAACAGGCTATTTCCGAGCGTAAACCGCTGGCAACCACCCCGGGCAAGCGCAGCCTGATCTTCCGCGGCGCCATCACCGGCGTGGATTCCAGCAAAGAAGGGCTGCAGTTCTACGAAGTGATTCCGGTGGCGATGATTATCGCCGGTACGCAGGCGGCAACGGGCCACCGTACCATGGACACCAACCTGTTTTTTGAAGGGGAGCTGATTGATGCGGCGACCAAAAAGCCGGTTATCAAAGTGGTCCGTAAGGGCGAAGGTAAAAACCTGTCCAACGAAAATACGCCGCTCACCGTCGAGACCCTGAAGCAGGTCATTGATGATATGGCGATTGACGCGGTGAAATTCGACCCCAATAACCGTTAATCAGGCGTATCCGTTAATCAAGGCGCTAGTGGTTGATAGCGCCTTTTTCATTTCCCCTCGACGGTAGCGCGAGCGTCAGCAGCGATCCGAGCGAACCCAGGCCAGCCTGCGCCGCAGCAGCCACTGCTCCGGGCGAGCGAACATTACCAGATTTCCGACCAGGATCAGCGCCAGTCCGGCCACGGCGCTACTGTGCCAGACGTAACCTTCATAAAAAGTCGAAATAGTCAGCGCGACGAGTGGAAACAGCAGGGTGCTGTATGCCGCTTTACCCGCGCCGATTCGCCCCACCAGCGTAAAATAGGCGCCAAAGGCAATCACCGAGCCAAACACGGCGAGATACAGTAGCGCGCCCATATAGCTGAGGGTCCACTGCGGCGCGAAATTATCACCGCGAACCAGCGCGATCGCGCCCATGACCAGGGTGCCGTAAAGCATGGCCCAGCTGTTGGTGGTCAACGTCTCCAGACCGCGGCGCTGGTGGCGGATGCTGAGCATATTGCCGAGCGAAAATCCAAAGGTGCCCAATGCGCTGAGGGCAATACCCAGCAGGAGCGAGGCGTTCAGGCCGCTGGCCCATAAATCATCCCAGAATAGCGTCACGATCCCCGCCAGCCCCAGCGCGGCGGCCAGCCAGAAACGGCCCGGAGGCTGCTGGCGATAGAAGAGAAAGCTATTGATCGCGTTAAACAACACCGCCATGGAGAAGATCACCGACTCCAGCCCGGTATTGATATACGCGGCGGCGGTATAGAAACACCAGAAATTAAAGCAGAAAACGCAGCAGCCCTGTAGCAGGCAAAAGAGATGGTCGCGCGCGGCCAGCGGGCGCAGGCGGCGGGTAACCAGCAGAATGGTCAACATCGCGACGCTGGCGACGGCGAAGCGCCAGAAAATAGACACCGGCGCGGCAACCGGCCCCTGCTGCAAAAAGATAGCAATCCAGGTGGTGCCCCAGATAACCACGACCAACCCGTAGAGTAATGCGTTCAAAATGTCTCTCCTGTGAGTGTTGTACCGGTCATTGTGCGGCCTGGGCGAATTCGGCGCTGTCATCAGCTTGTCGCCGACTTGCAAATTCTTGCGCTTATTTTTCATTAGCGGCGGGGGAATGCTGGTATCTGCCGGCGACTCTTCTTAGACTAGCGATCTGCGGAATCTGAACTGTGAAGGCTATGGCTTACGGGACTTTCGAAACATTGCGTCAAAAAAATGCCGTGCTGCGGGGGACGGTGAACCTCAACTCCGGTATTCAGCTGGCGGCGTGGTATAACAATCTTGATACCATCACGGTACAAAGCGACCACCATACCCTGAGCCTCTATATTGCCGATGGCTACGAAAGCTACCAAAAAACCCCCCACGGCTGGAAAAACGGCGGCGGGCCGGATCGTTTTTGCCTGATGCCGAAAGGCGATGAGAGCACCTGGGATATCCGCGGCGATCTCTCTTTTGTGCATCTTTACTGCACCGATGAACACCTGCGCCGGGTAGGCGAGCAGATTTGGGACCGCAGCCCGGCCTCGTTCACGCTGCAGGAGAAAACGTTTTCCAGCGATGACAAAATCACCGCCGTCTACCGCCAGTTTCTCCTCGACAACGACTGGCAGCAGCAGGCGAATCAGCTGACGTTGAGTTCGGCCAGCACGCTGCTGCTCACCCACCTGATTCAGCACTATTCGAACGTTCAGTGGCGTTTACCGACCGTGACCGGCGGGCTGGCGCCGCACGTCTTGCGCAATCTGCTGGCATGGATTGAGGAGAACCTCGACCAGCCGCTCACTCTTGCCGATCTGGCGCAGGAAGCGGCGTTAAGCGAATACCATTTTGCGCGGATGTTTCGCCAGTCGATGAAGATGGCGCCGCATCAGTACGTTATGCAGCGCCGGATGGTTAAAGCGCAGGCGCTGATTAGCCAGAGTCGGCTGCCGTTAACCGATATCGCCATGGCCTGCGGTTTTAGCAGCGCCAGCCACTTCAGCAACCGGGTGAAAAGCGCCACCGGCCTGACGCCCTCGCAGCTACGCGCGGCGCAGCGTTGACAGCAAAACGTAGCTGACGCCGCCGAGAACCAGCCCCCAAAACGCTGAGCCGATACCGGCCAGCGTCACGCCGCTGGCGGTGACCAGAAACGTTACTACCGCCGCATCGCGCTCACTCTCATGATTCAATGCCTGAAACAGGCTGCCGCCGATGGTACCGAGCAGCGCCAGCCCGGCAAGCATCTGGACCCACGCTATCGGCAGCGCCGACATCAACGAGGTGATTGAGCCGCCAAATATCCCCGCCAGCAGATAAAACACGCCCGCCGCCGCCGCCGCGAGCCAGCGTTTTTGCGGGTCCGGATGGGCTTCCGGGCTCTGGCAAATCGCGGCCGTAATGGCGGCGATGCAGATCGAGTAGACCCCGAAAGGCGACAGCAGCAGCGCCAGGCCGCCGGTGGCGACAATAAGCGTTGAAGCGGGGACCCGATAGCCCGAGGCCTGGAGGGTGGCGAAGCCGGGGGCGTTTTGCGACGCCATGGTGACGAGGAAAAACGGTATACCGACGCTGATCAACAGCGCTGGCGTAAATTCAGGGGCGATCCAGGAAGGGGCGACAACGCTGAAGCTTATTTGTGACGTTGTCACTTCTCCGCTCAATCCGGCCACCGCGCTTCCTGTCAGCAGGGCGGCGACAACCGCGAAGCGGGGAAGCCAGGCTTTGCACAGTAACCATACGGCTAACATACTGCCGCATAACAGCAGATTAGCCTGCAGGCTGGCGAAAGCCTGCATGCCAAAGCGCAGCAATATGCCGGCCAGCATCGCCGCCGCCAGCGAATGGGGAATAATCTTCATCAGCCGGGCAAATATGCCAGTGATGCCGCAAAGCACGATTAAGGCATTGGCAAAAATAAAGACGCCAACCGCCTGGGAGAGCGTGACCCCCTGCAGGCCGCTGACCAGCAGCGCCGCGCCGGGCGTTGACCAGGCCGTCAGGATGGGCACCTTTCGCCATACGGTGAGGGCCAGGGTGCTGATGCCCATTCCCAGACCTAAGGCGGTCATCCAGCCGGCGATTTGCGCAGCATCGGCGCCTGCCGCCGCCGCTGCCTGCCAGATAATGGCGGCAGAGCTGGCATAGCCGACCAGCACGGCGACGAAGCCGGCGAGCAGACTCGGAAAAGGGAGAGTGAAAGAGCGCATGGGAGTGCCTTGTGCGTTATAACGGTCGGTATAATGTAGCATTGTGCGTTATAGCGCACAACTGGCTTTTCGGCAACGCCAGACCCGGATAGCGGAGCCCGGGCGAGCGCTATTCGTCAATTCCCTGTAGAATCAGGTGAATGTGCGTATAATTCCTTCAGATATTATTGGGAGGTTGAATGGATATTGCGCAACACCTGTCGGCAACGTTAAAAACGCTGCGCCAGCAGCGCGGCTGGAGCCTGTCGCGCCTGGCGGAAGAGACCGGCGTGTCGAAGGCCATGCTGGGCCAGATTGAACGCAACGAATCCAGCCCGACGGTAGCGACGTTATGGAAAATCGCCACCGGGCTTAACGTGCCGTTTTCCGCCTTTATCGTTGCCGATGAGGCCGGTGAACCGACGGCATTTGATCCCCAGCAGCAGGCCATGGTGGTCACGCCGCTATTCCCTTGGGACCCGGTGCTGCGCTTCGATCACTTCTCCATCACCCTGGCCCCGGGCGCGCTGAGTGAGTCAACGCCGCATGAGCAAGGGGTTATCGAACATGTGGTGGTGATTAGCGGCGTGCTGGATCTTTGCCTGCAGGACAGCTGGCAATCGCTGCAGCCAGGGGAAGGGCGGCGTTTCGCCGGCGATTTAGCGCACGCCTATCGCAATAGCGGTGGGCAGACTGCCCATTTTCATTCGCTGATCCACTACCCGAAATAAAAAAGCCGCGAGTAAACTCGCGGCCAGGCAAATGACTGAGACAACAAATCACAACGTGACGAGGAAAATCCGGAATACGTGATGACTCTATCCTCAGGCACTTTTTCTGGGAAATATCTTTTCCTTCAATGCTTTGCTAAAAACTGCAAATTCCTTCCGCGGCGGCGATGGAAAATGTTTTGGTCTGCGCCAGGTTCTGACTACAATAGCCGCCATTTCGACCCCCTATAATGGATAACGACGAGCGTATGCGCCTGCAAAACCATCATCTTGAACTACTGAGTCCTGCCCGCGATGCCGGGATCGCCCGTGAAGCGATTTTACACGGCGCGGATGCGGTCTACATCGGCGGGCCGGGCTTTGGCGCGCGCCACAACGCCAGCAACAGCCTGAGCGATATCGCCGGTCTGGTACCGTTTGCCCATCGCTACGGCGCGAAAGTGTTCGTGACCCTGAACACCATTCTTCATGATGATGAGCTGGAACCGGCGCAGCGCCTGATAACCGACCTGTATGAAACCGGCGTCGACGCGCTGATTGTCCAGGATATGGGGGTCATGGAGCTGGATATTCCGCCGATTGAGCTGCACGCCAGCACCCAGTGCGATATCCGCAGCGTTGAGAAAGCGAAATTTCTCTCCGACGTCGGCTTCAGCCAAATCGTGCTCGCCCGCGAGCTGAATCTTCAGCAGATCAAAGCGATTTACGATAACACCGACGCGACCATTGAGTTCTTCATCCACGGCGCGCTGTGCGTGGCCTATTCCGGCCAGTGCAATATTTCCCATGCTCAGACCGGGCGCAGCGCCAACCGCGGCGACTGCTCGCAGGCCTGCCGTCTGCCCTATACCCTGAAAGATGACCAGGGCCGCGTGGTGGCGTATGAAAAGCACCTGCTGTCGATGAAAGACAACGATCAGACCGCCAACCTGGCCGCGCTGATCGATGCCGGGGTTCGTTCCTTCAAGATTGAAGGCCGCTACAAAGATATGAGCTATGTGAAGAACATCACCGCGCACTATCGCCAGATGCTCGACGCCATTATTGACGATCGCGGCGACCTGGCCCGCGCCTCGGCGGGGCGTACCGAACACTTCTTTGTTCCGTCAACGGATAAGACCTTCCATCGCGGCAGCACCGACTATTTTGTCAACACGCGCAAAGGTGATATTGGCGCGTTTGACTCGCCAAAGTTTATTGGTCTGCCGGTGGGGGAAGTCCTGAAAGTCGGTAAAGACTTTCTCGACGTTGAGGTGAGCGAAATGCTGACCAACGGCGACGGCCTCAACGTGATGATCAAACGTGAAATCGTCGGCTTTCGCGCCAACACGGTGGAAAAAACCGGCGAAAACCGCTATCGCGTATGGCCGAACGAGATGCCCGCGGATTTACACAAAGTGCGTCCGCACCAGCCGTTAAACCGCAACCTCGATCATAACTGGCAGCAGGCGCTGCTGAAAACCTCCAGCGAGCGCCGCATCGCCGTCGATATCGAACTGAGCGGCTGGCAGGAGCAGCTGGTCCTGACGATGACCAGCGAAGAGGGCGTGAGCGTCACCCACACGCTGGACGGCGAGTTTGCCGAGGCGACCCAGGCGGAGAAAGCGCTGGCGAACCTGCGCGATGGCGTGGCGAAGCTCGGCCAGACCCTTTACTATTCGCGCAACGTTGAGATTAACCTGCCCGGCGCGCTGTTCGTGCCAAACAGCCTGCTGAACCAGCTGCGCCGTGAAACAGCGGAAATGCTTGATGATGCGCGTCTGAAGGCCGTGGTGCGCGGCAGCCGCAAGCCGGTTTCGGTGCCGCCGCCGGTCTATCCGGAAACGCATCTGTCGTTTCTGGCTAACGTCTACAACCACAAAGCGCGCGAGTTTTATCAACGCTACGGCGTGCAGCTGATCGACGCCGCCTATGAAGCTCATGAAGAGAAGGGCGACGTGCCGGTCATGATTACCAAGCACTGCCTGCGCTTTGCCTTCAACCTGTGTCCGAAACAGGCCAAAGGTTCGATTAAAAGCTGGAAAGCGACGCCAATGCAGCTGATCCACGGCGATGAAGTGCTGACGCTGAAATTTGACTGCCGCCCATGCGAAATGCACGTGGTCGGTAAGATAAAAAACCATATCCTGAAAATGCCGCTGCCGGGCAGCATCGTGGCGTCCGTGAGTCCCGATGAGCTGATGAAAACCCTACCGAAACGCAAGGGCGCCTGATAACGAAATCGCTACTGGTAGTGATGCATTTTTGGTTTCCGCGCATTCTGCCAGTGGTGCTGCTCGCGCAGGTCGGAGGCGGCGTCTTCCGCCTGGCTGCGCAGCTCGTCGCTATCGGCTTCGTGCTGTAACTGCTGTTCGAGACTCTGTACCGGGAAGAAATCGTGTCCGTGCTGGCGGGCCAGCACGTGCCCGGAAAACAGGGCGCACGCCAGCAGTAATGTTGAAATGCTTCTTCTGAACATCTCTTTTTCCATGCTATCGGCGAATGAGGCTACTATGCCAGGGGCTGGGTGAGCTTATTACGTCGGTTGTCAAAGAAGAGAAAAGGCTTTGTCAGCATCGCCTGACGGATGGCGAAAAAAAGCCCGATGGTGTCGCCATCGGGCCGAATAACATAACGTGACGGGCGGATCAGGCCTTCAGCCCGGCGGCCGTCATCAGCAGCCGAAATCCCATGCTTACCGCCGCCAGCGCCAGCACGCTGCCTCCCCACAGGACCATCATCCATAACGTGCGCTTAAGCCATACTCGTTGCATCAGTGATACCCCTCGCCGTGTTGAACTTTGCCGCGAAAAACGTAGTAGCTCCAGAAGGTGTAGCCGAGGATCACCGGCAGAATAAGCAGCGCGCCAACCAGCATAAAGCCCTGGCTTTGCGGCGGCGCGGCGGCCTGCCAGAGGGTGATGCCCGGTGGAATAATATACGGCCAGATACTGATTCCCAGCCCGCTAAAGCCGAGAAAGATCAGCCCCAGCGTGAGGACAAACGGCAGCAGGTGGCTGGTGCTGTTGCGCAGCGCTCGCCACAGCCAGGCGCTTATCGCCGCGACCAGCAGCGGTACCGGCAGCAGGAAGAAGAGATTTGGCAAGCTAAACCAGCGCTCGGCGATGGCCGTCTGCGCCAGCGGGGTCCAGATGCTGATGGCGACAATTACCGCCAGCAGCGCCAGCAGCAAACCGCGCGCGGTCACGCGCATATTGCGGTGGAGCGCATTCTCGCTCTTCATCACCAGCCAGCTGGCGCCCAGCAGCGCATACGCAATGCACAGTCCCAGGCCGCAGAACAGGGTAAACGGCGTAAACCAGTCAAACACCCCGCCGCTGAAACTGCGGCCGCTGACCGCGAAGCCGTTGATCACCGCGCCGACAACCATCCCCTGGGTGAAGGTGGCCAGAATCGAACCGCCCATAAAGGCGCGATCCCAGAACGGGCGGTGCGATGGCGTCGCGTTAAAGCGGAATTCAAAAGCGACGCCGCGGAAAATAAGCCCGATCAGCATCAGGGTGAGGGGGATCGCCAGCGCATCGATAATTACCGCATAGGCCAGTGGAAAAGCGCCAAACAGCCCCGCGCCGCCGAGCACCAGCCAGGTCTCGTTGCCATCCCAGACCGGCGCGACGCTGTTCACCATGACGTCGCGATCCGCCGCGTCCCGCGTGGTACTGAATAAAATGCCAATGCCCAGGTCGAAGCCGTCCATCACGATATACATCAGGGTGGCGAAGACGATGATGACAAACCAAATAACCGATAAATCGATACCCATTACCAGGACTCCTTCTGCTGTACATGGTCCGTTGCGGCGGAAAGCGGGCGGGCAGGCGTACCGGCGCCAGGCGGCTGAGCGTCCTGCGGCCCTTTGCGAATCAGACGCAGCATATAGCTATAACCGACGCCGAATACCGAAGCGTAGACGACGATAAACGTCAGCAGACTGATGGACATATGCAGGTCACCGTGAGCGGAGACGGCATCTGCGGTACGCTGTACGCCGTAGACGACCCACGGCTGGCGGCCCACCTCGGTGGTCACCCAGCCCGCGAGGATAGCGATAAGCCCCGATGGCCCCATCCATAGCGCAAAGCGTAAAAAGGGTCGGGAGTGATAGAGGCGACCGCGATAGCGCAGCCACAGGGCCAGCGCGCCGAGCAGGATCATCAGCATGCCGAGGCCGGCCATCAGACGGAAGGACCAGAACACGATGGTGGCGTTAGGGCGATCTTCCGCCGCGAACTCTTTCAGCGCGGGAACCTGTTTATCCAGGCTGTGGGTGAGGATCAGGCTGCCGAGGGCCGGGATTTCCAGACCATAGCGCGTCCGTTCCTGCTGCATATCCGGCCAGCCGAACAGCAGCAGCGGGGTGGGTTCTCCGGGGATATTCTCCCAGTGACCCTCGATAGCGGCGATTTTCGCCGGCTGGTGCTTGAGCGTATTCAGCCCGTGCATATCGCCAATCATGGCCTGAACCGGGGCGACAATCAGCGTCATCCACAGGGCCATGGAGAACATCGCGCGAACGGCGGGCGTGTTGTTTCCGCGCAGCAGGTGCCAGGCTGCCGATGCGCCGACGAACAGCGCGCTGCTGAGAAAGGCCGCCACCGACATATGCAGCAGGCGGTAGGGAAACGACGGGTTAAAGATAACCGCGAACCAGTCCACCGGCACCACCTGGCCATTGACGATCTCAAACCCCTGCGGCGTTTGCATCCAGCTATTGGACGCGAGGATCCAGAAAGTGGAGATTATCGTCCCCAGCGCCACCATGCAGGTGGCGAAGAAGTGCAGGCCCGGCCCGACGCGGTTCCAGCCGAACAGCATGACGCCGAGGAATCCGGCTTCAAGGAAGAAGGCGGTCAGAACTTCGTAGGTCAGCAGCGGGCCGGTAATGCTCCCGGCAAACTCGGAGAATCCGCTCCAGTTGGTACCAAACTGGTAGGCCATGACCAGACCTGAGACCACCCCCATGCCGAAGTTGACGGCGAAGATTTTCGACCAGAAGTGGTAGAGCGAGCGCCAGGTCGGGTTTTTGGTTTTTAACCATAAGCCTTCGAGAACCGCCAGGTAGCTGGCTAACCCGATGGTGATGGCGGGGAAGATGATATGAAATGACACGGTGAAGGCGAACTGGATCCGCGCCAGGTGGAATGCATCAAGACCGAACATGCAAAACTCCGCAATAAAATTGATTCAGCGCAATTCTAGGCCTCCACCATGGCGGATAGCAGGAACAGAAACCCTGTTTTTATCTATAACAGTTGTCGATTTGAGCTTCTGTTTTTTGTGATAAATCCTATTTTTCTAAAATCAAGCTATTTCACACCCGCAGATAGTATGTTATTTTAATTTGACGTTAGCGCTGCAAGCCAGTAATTAAACGTTCCTTTGGGTAAGCGATGTTTATATTTTAAATTTAAGTATAAATATCCTGAATAATTCATAAGTTGTGTATCAATCCTATAATAAAATAATTGACCGTTTTTACCGCGCGCACGTACGCCTTCATTAACGCTGGTTTCGTGTGCTGTGGATTTTAATCTGGGATTTTAACTCAGCGTGATTTGAGCGCTGAGTTAAGGATATGTTTAATACATACCCGTAATCTTATGGGTTGTTATTGGATAGTGTATTTATTGATTATATTTTACAGAGGATGTGATTGTGTCGACTAATGGACTTCGTAGTTTGTGTACTGTTTTGTTAATTATGACTTTTTTCTGGATACTGGTTGTTAGTGGGATGGTTATGCTATTTTAAATAATAGCTTATCGTTTAATCACTTGAGTTTATTCTGCATCAGGTGGATATATGAGCAATAAACGAATGGCTTAGCTGTAAGTAATTCGTGCTATCGCCAATGCCAATCTTTGTAAATAGGTCAGTATATAAATACTGGCCTATTTTATAAACTGATATACAATTGTGCTGACATTTTCTTGCGGATTGTTATATGAAAAAGTACCAGCAGCTGGCGCAGCAGATTACCGAACAGATTGGCCTTGGGGTGTGGTTACCCGGCGACCGGCTGCCCTCACTGCGGGAACAGGTGGTCAGCAGCGGGATGAGTTTCATGACCGTCAGTCACGCCTACCAGCTGCTGGAAAGCCAGGGCCGGATCATTGCCCGCCCGCAGTCCGGCTATTATGTCGCGCCGCAGCCGATCAAACAGCGCCAGCCTGAGCCGCCCGCCCAGGTGACGCGCGATGAGTCCGTTGATATCAACACCTACATTTTCGAGGTGCTGCAGGCCAGCCGTCAGGCGTCCATGCTGCCCTTTGCCTCCGCTTTTCCCGATCCGCGCCTGTTTCCACTGCCGCAGCTTAACCGCTCTCTGGCGCAGGTCAGCAAAACCGCCACCGCCATGAGCGTGATTGAAAACCTGCCGCCGGGGAATGATGAACTCCGCCATGCCATTGCCCGCCGCTACGCGCTGCAGGGAATGAATATCTCGCCGGATGAAATCGTCATCACCGCCGGAGCGCTGGAGGCGTTGAACCTTAGCCTGCAGGCCGTCACTGAACCGGGCGATTGGGTCGTTGTGGAAAACCCCTGCTTCTACGGGGCGCTGCAGGCGCTGGAAAGGCTGCGCCTGAAGGCGCTGTCGGTGGCGACCGATGTCAAAGAGGGCATTGACCTCGACGCGCTGGAGCAGGCGTTGCAGAATTACCCGGTTAAAGCCTGCTGGCTGATGACCAACGGGCAAAACCCGCTCGGCTTTACCCTCAGCGCGGAGAAAAAAACGCAGCTGGTCGCGCTGCTGGCGCGCTACAAGGTGATGCTGATTGAAGATGATGTTTACAGCGAGCTCTATTTCGGCCGCGAGAAACCGCTGCCGGCAAAGTACTGGGATCGCGACGATATGACGCTGCACTGCAGCTCTTTTTCCAAGTGCCTGGTCCCCGGGTTCCGTATTGGCTGGGTGGCGGCGGGCAGGCACGCCCGACGCATTCAGCAGCTACAGCTGATGAGCACGCTCTCAACCAGTTCACCCATGCAGCTGGCGCTGGTGGATTACCTTTCGACCAAGCGCTATGACGCCCATTTGCGGCGTTTGCGCCGCCAGCTTGCCGAGCGCAAGCAGCTGGCCTGGCAGGCGCTGCTGCGCCATCTGCCCGCGGAGGTGAAAATCCATCATAGCGACAGCGGCTATTTTCTCTGGCTCGAGCTCCCCGCCGGGAGCGACGCGGGGGAGCTGAGCGCCCGCGCGCTGGCGTATAATATCAGCATTGCGCCGGGGAAAATGTTCTCCACCTCCGCCAGCTGGACCGCATTTTTTCGCTTTAATACCGCGTGGGGCTGGGGCGAAAGAGAGGAGCAGGGGGTTAAGCGGCTGGGCGAACTGATTCGCGAGATGCTGGCGTAGCTGGGATGGCGGTCCGCTTGCCCGGGCAGGGGAAGTTTAGTGGCGCCCGGGCAAGCGCAGAATATCCCTGACCGGTCCGGCCGCCACCCGGCAAAAAACCGCGGCGGCAGAGAAAACGGTTTTTTCATTTATCCGGTTTTTTTATATCCAGCGGTTATCCCTTTCCTTAAAAATATGCCGCTGACGCAGGCTGAATATCATGCCCGTTATTATTGTTCCGCGGTAAACCATATGAAATTTGCATAGTCATATTAACTCGCTAACCGCTTGTCTATAATCCGCAAAGTTAGCCCGTGTCGCACGTTTTGTGCGTAATGCGCCCCTTGTCACAACCTGAATAAATTTCCCCGGGAGGCCATAGCGCGCCGTCTACTGTTATTAAGGGAGATATTTTTACGGCATGGCTGCCGCTCATTTTCTTGTGACAGGAGTAAGACCCGATGAGCAAAAAAATTGCCCGTGGCAGCCTTTGCGTGCTGGGTATGGTATGCCTGACGGCGCAGGCCGCCGAGCCGCCGACATCTCTCGATAAAGGCGAAGGCCGTCTCGATATTATCGCCTGGCCGGGATATATCGAACGGGGACAGACCGATAAAAGCTACGACTGGGTAACCCAGTTTGAAAAAGAATCCGGCTGTCAGGTCAACGTCAAAACCGCCGCCACGTCCGACGAGATGGTCAGCCTGATGGCGAAAGGCGGTTATGACCTGGTCACCGCGTCCGGCGACGCCTCGCTGCGCCTGATTATGGGCAAGCGCGTGCAGCCGATTGACACCGCGCTGATCGGTAACTGGAAGTCCCTCGACCCGCGCGTGGAAAATGGCGCGTGGTTCAACGTCAACGGTAAGGTTTACGGCACTCCCTACCAGTGGGGGCCGAACCTGCTAATGTACAACACGAAAACCTTCCCGACGCCGCCGGACAGCTGGAGCGTGGTGTTCGTCAAACAAAACCTGCCGGACGGTAAAACCAACCTTGGCCGCGTGCAGGCCTATGACGGGCCGATTTATATTGCCGATGCCGCGCTGTTCGTCAAAGCCACCCAGCCGCAGCTGGGCATCAGTGACCCCTATCAGCTTACCGAAGCGCAATATCAGGCGGTACTCAAGGTGCTGCGCGATCAGCACGCCCTGATTCATCGCTACTGGCACGATACCACCGTACAGATGAGCGATTTTAAAAACGAAGGCGTCGTGGCCTCCAGCGCCTGGCCCTATCAGGCCAACGGTCTGAAGGCGGAAGGTCAGCCGATTGCGACCGTTTTCCCGAAAGAGGGCGTCACCGGCTGGGCGGACACCACCATGCTGCATAGCGACGCGAAACACCCGGTTTGCGCCTATAAATGGATGAACTGGTCGCTGACGCCGAAAGTGCAGGGGGATGTCGCGGCCTGGTTTGGTTCGCTACCGGTGGTACCCGAGGGGTGCAAAGCCAGCGCGCTGCTGGGGGACAAAGGCTGCGAGACCAATGGTTACAACGAATTTGCCAAAATCGCGTTCTGGAAAACGCCGGTAGCGGAAGGCGGGAAATTTGTTCCCTATAGCCGCTGGACCCAGGATTACATTGCGATTATGGGCGGTCGTTAAGTCGCCGGAGGCGAAGAACATGCACGCGGTAGAGTTCGATAATGTTTCGCGGCTGTACGGCGACGTGCGGGCGGTGGACGGCGTCAGCATCGCCATTCGCGATGGCGAATTTTTCTCCATGCTGGGGCCCTCCGGCTCCGGCAAAACCACCTGCCTGCGCCTGATTGCCGGGTTTGAACAGCTTTCGGGCGGCGCCATTCGCATTTTTGGTAAAGCGGCCAGCGAACTGCCGCCGTGGCAGCGCGACGTGAATACGGTGTTCCAGGATTACGCGCTGTTTCCTCATATGTCGGTCCTTGATAACGTCGCCTACGGGCTGATGGTCAAAGGCGTCGGTAAGAAAGCGCGGCATGCCCGCGCGCTGGAGGCGCTGGAGAAGGTCGCGCTCGCGTTTGTCCACGCGCGCAGGCCATCGCAGCTTTCCGGCGGCCAGCGCCAGCGGGTGGCGATCGCCCGCGCGCTGGTGAATCAGCCGCGCGTCCTGCTGCTGGATGAGCCGCTCGGGGCGCTGGATTTAAAACTGCGTGAACAGATGCAGCTGGAGCTAAAGAAACTGCAGCAGGCGCTGGGCATTACCTTTATTTTTGTGACCCACGATCAGGGCGAAGCCCTGTCGATGTCCGATCGCGTGGCGGTGTTTAATAATGGGCGAATCGAACAGGTTGATGCGCCCCAGGACCTCTATTTGCGGCCTAAAACGGCGTTTGTGGCCGGCTTTGTCGGCACCGCCAACGTATTCAGCAGCGAGCAGGCGCACAAGCTGTGCGCGATGGCGGGAACGTGGTCGCTGCGCCCGGAACATATCCGGCTGAACGTTGCCGGGGAGATCCAGACGGAGGGCGTTGTGCAGGCGGTGCAGTATCAGGGGGCCGCGACCCGCGTCGAACTCAAGCTGGCGAATGGCGAGAAGCTGTTGGTGAGCCAGGCGAATAGTGATGGCCATGCCGCGCTAAACGCGCCGCCGGTAGGGCAAACGGTGCTGGCTTCGTGGTCGCGAGCGGCGATGGTGCCGCTGGAGAGCGGAGGCTGATATGACGATGGCGATTCCGTCCGCCACCACCGGGCGCGTATCCGCGCTGTTCTGGCGTAAACCCTCGCTGGCCCTGTTTTTGCTTCTGCTTGGCCCGCTCATGTGGTTTGGCATTGTCTATCTGGGATCGTTGCTGACCCTGCTATGGCAAAGCTTCTACACCTTCGACGATTTCACCATGTCGGTCACTCACGACCTGACGCTGGCCAATCTGCAGGCGCTGTTTAACCCGGCGAACTACGACATCATTATCCGTACCCTGACGATGGCGCTGTCGGTGACCGTCGCCAGCGCGATTCTGGCCTTGCCTATGGCCTGGTACATGGCCCGATATACCCGGGGCAAGATGAAGGCGTTTTTCTACATCGCCGTGATGCTGCCGATGTGGGCAAGCTATATCGTCAAAGCCTATGCATGGACGCTGCTGTTGGCGAAAGATGGCGTTGCACAGTGGTTCCTGCGCCATCTTGGCCTGGAAAGCGTACTGAGCATGGTGCTGACGATCCCGGCGGTCGGCGGCAATACGCTATCGACGTCCGGACTGGGGCGCTTCCTGGTGTTCGTCTATATCTGGCTGCCGTTTATGATCCTGCCGGTGCAGGCCGCGCTGGAACGCCTGCCGCCATCATTGCTTCAGGCCTCCGCCGATCTGGGCGCTCGTCCGCGCCAGACCTTCCGCTACGTGGTGCTGCCGCTGGCGATTCCCGGCATTGCCGCAGGCTCGATTTTTACCTTCTCCCTGACGCTCGGCGATTTTATCGTTCCGCAGCTGGTGGGGCCGCCGGGGTTCTTTATCGGCAATATGGTCTATTCCCAGCAGGGGGCGATTGGCAATATGCCCATGGCGGCGGCGTTTACCCTGGTGCCCATCGTGCTGGTTGCCCTTTATCTGGCGTTTGTGAAACGTCTGGGAGCGTTTGATGCACTCTGAACGCGCACCGCTGCTCCTGAAAGTGGCAACCTGGGGAGGGGTGATCTTTCTCCATTTCCCGCTGCTGATTATCGCGCTCTATGCGTTTAATACCGAAGACGCCGCCTTCAGCTTTCCGCCACAGGGCCTGACGCTACGCTGGTTTAGCGAAGCAGCGGGGCGCGGGGATATTATCGATTCCGTGACGTTGTCACTTAAAATCGCCGCGCTCTCCACCGCTATCGCTCTGCTACTTGGCACGCTGGCTGCAGGTGCGCTATGGCGCAGCACGTTTTTTGGCAAGAACGCCGTCTCGCTACTGCTGCTGTTGCCGATAGCACTACCCGGCATTATCACCGGACTGGCGCTGCTCACTGCCTTCAAGGCCGTCAATCTGGAACCCGGATTGCTGACGATCGTCGTGGGGCATGCGACGTTCTGCGTCGTTGTGGTGTTTAACAACGTCATTGCCCGCTTTCGCCGGACCTCCTGGAGCCTGGTGGAGGCGTCGATGGACTTAGGCGCCACGGGCTGGCAAACCTTTCGCTATGTGGTGTTGCCCAATTTGGGTTCGGCGCTGCTGGCGGGAGGTATGCTGGCGTTTGCCCTGTCGTTTGATGAAATTATCGTCACCACGTTCACCGCCGGGCACGAGCGCACGCTGCCGCTCTGGCTGCTCAATCAGCTCGGACGCCCGCGCGATGTCCCGGTGACCAACGTGGTTGCGCTGCTGGTGATGCTGGTGACGATGATGCCGATTCTGGGGGCCTGGTGGCTCACCCGTGACGGCGACGTCAGCGCTGAAAACGGAAAATAAAATATCGATACAGGATAATGCTATGCAAAATAACCTTTTGATTAACGGTAAGTTAGTGGCTGGAGAAGGCGAGACCGTGCCGGTGTTTAATCCCGCCACCGGTGACGAGATCCTGTCGATTGCTGAGGCCACGGCGGCGCAGGTAGACGCTGCGGTTGAGGCCGCGGATCGGGCCTTTGTTAGCTGGAGTCAGACCACGCCGAAGTTCCGCGCCGAATGTCTGTTGTCGCTGGCGGACGTGATTACTGAACATGCGCAGGCGCTGGCTGAGCTTGAATCGCTCAACTGCGGTAAGCCGCTGCACTGCGTGGTCAACGATGAGCTACCGGCGGTCGCCGATGTCTTCCGCTTCTTTGCCGGCGCGGCCCGCTGTCTGCCGGGCATGGCGGCGGGTGAGTATCTCGAAGGCCACACCTCCATGATTCGCCGCGACCCGGTTGGCGTGGTGGCCTCCATCGCGCCCTGGAACTACCCGCTGATGATGGCGGCATGGAAGCTGGCCCCGGCGCTGGCGGCAGGCAACTGCGTGGTGATCAAACCCTCGGAGATCACCCCTTTAACGGCACTCAAACTGGGTGAGCTGGCAAAAGACGTTTTCCCGGCCGGGGTGCTTAACGTGCTGTTTGGCCGCGGCGCAACGGTCGGCGATCCGCTGACCGCTCACGAGAAGGTCCGCATGGTGTCGTTGACCGGTTCGATCGCCACCGGCGCGCATATCATCGGCCATACCGCATCGTCGATTAAACGTACGCATATGGAACTGGGCGGGAAAGCGCCGGTTATCGTCTTTGATGACGCGGATATCGACGCGGTGGTGGAGGGCGTACGGACCTTTGGATTCTATAACGCAGGCCAGGACTGTACCGCCGCCTGCCGGATTTACGCCCAGGCCGGAGTTTATGACCAGCTGGTGGAAAAACTCGGCGCCGCGGTCGCCAGCCTGAAGATGGGCCCGCCGGAAGACGAAACGACCGAGCTGGGGCCGCTGAGCTCGCAGGCGCATCTGGACAGAGTCTGCGCCGCAGTCGATGCCGCCAGCGCGCTACCGCATATTCAGGTGGTCACCGGCGGCAGCAAAGCGCCAGGCAACGGTTACTATTATCAGCCGACGCTGCTGGCGGGAGCGAAGCAGGAAGATGCGATTGTCCAGCGCGAGGTCTTCGGCCCGGTTGTCAGTATTACCTCATTTCATGACGAAGAGCAGGCGCTGAGCTGGGCCAACGATTCGCAGTATGGTCTGGCTTCGTCGGTCTGGACCAGGGACGTCGGCAGGGCGCATCGCCTGAGCGCGCGTCTGCAGTATGGCTGCACCTGGGTTAACACCCATTTCATGCTGGTGAGCGAAATGCCGCACGGCGGGCAGAAGCTTTCGGGCTACGGCAAGGATATGTCGATGTACGGTCTGGAGGATTACACCACGATCCGGCACGTCATGATTAAGCACGGATAGGACGCGTTCGTGATAATCGCGAAGCGGACTGATTACCCTGCTAATAGTTAGTTATAGCAAAAAAAGCTAAAACGGAAGCGCTGCTTTATGAGAATATTCTCATGCCCCTTCAAGAGCTAAGCCATGATGAGTGCCGGAGATAAGCGCCGGATGGGGCTGGTACCCCCCAGGGTGCAGGATGCACCCTTAACGGGACACTGCAACGATTGATAATGATTCGTAAGCCCCTGCATGATATGCAGGGGCTTTTTGTTGTACGGTCGCTGCGGGTTTGTTACTGCTAGTGCGCCTGATATCGTAGCGTCATCAATTTATTACGTATGAGGTCATCTGGTTTTTCGAAAATGATTATCAGACTAACGTTTTGTTTTTTTGCTCGGTAAATTCGCCTGGCGACGTTCGCGAACATAGGAAAAAAGATTATAAATTGCAGCAATGAGTAAAATAAGCGCCACAATGAGAAGGGCGATTCCTGACATGTACCACCTCAAAAATAAATGAGTAAAAAACAAGCTTCGCATAACTTGTGATTATGAATGTATGATTTTGTGCTAAATAACGCAAATGATATTTCTTATCATTTAAAACCTGGCGGGGATGTCTGGCTGTCTGCTGTCGTTGTAATCTATTGATGTATAAATAATTTCTAATTATGGGGTCATTCTACTGCAATCCTGTCTGCCCTGGAACCTGCTAATAATGATGATCGCATACCGGCATCGCGTCCAGGCGAGTATAAAGAACAGTAAACAATTCCCCACCGGTATGAAAAGCGCCTTTGTTTTTAACTCTACCGTTAAGCGCTGGCGGTCGTGCCGGGATGATATTAAGGTCCGGCATTAACCCTATTAATAATCATGTTATTGAACGCGGCAGATGAAATTATTATGCCTGCGATCGGCAATATAAATCCGGTGATATTTATTCGCGCGCGATAATCTTTAGATTCTGCGTAATTGTAATATTTATGTTAAATATTACGCATATCCAGGACGTTGATAAGAGAAAGGACGCAGGTTTGACTTTCTATAGCCGCTCATGCGAACATTCGGCGCAATTTGTTGCTTCGAAGTTGATATTGTTTTGAAAAAAATAGCGTGTTTCCTTTTTGTGGCCTGCGCCACGGCGATGCTTTACGGGAATTTTCCGGCCAAACAGATTATGGGCTGTGAAGAGCAGGGCGTCGCGGAACCGGTCTGCATGGCGGCCGCATGGGATAGTGAAAAAGTCGATCTTTTGCCGGCCTGGAATCCCGACGTCCAGAAGCTGATTACCGCGCAAAAGACCCTGTCTGCTGCGGAGCCGGGGTCTTTCAAATCGTAAAAAAGCAGCCTTCATGGGCTGCTTTTTTAGGTTTCATTGCTGAGTAAAATCGCTAAAACCAACCAAAACGAACGGATAACAGGCCGATAAGCGCAAGTGCCGCGCCGACATTTATCAGAAGAACGGTTTTGCTGGAAACATCCATAACGCCACCTTTATAAATAAGCCTCTACATTTATAGTACGAGCTCAAAGTTTGCGCTATCGGACAAAGACGAATCGGGCGTTTTTCTGAAATTAACCCTGTTACCTGTTTTAAAATACCATAATCTCTGACGCACTCTGGGGGTGCGAAAAGGCATCGCGATCGGCGAAAATGCTTGTCAGGGAAGGAAGAAGAAAAATGACGTTATACCAGAAAATGCTGATTTTTTACGGAGTTATGGGCTTCATCTGCGCGGTAATCAGCTGGTTCTTAACGAAAGAGAGCCGCTGGATCCGCCTGCTGGCGGCGCTGTTGATTGGTGCGACATGGCCGTTCAGTTTTCCCATGGCGCTGCTGGTCTCCCTGTTTTGAAGGAAAAATTGATGGCTCACTCTTGGTTATGACTGTATAAAAAAACAGTCATCACTCACGGAGCCTTTTCGATGCTTAGTTTTTACTCTTCACAGGCTGGCGCTATAGTGCGCTGGCTCGACCTGCCCGGTCGCGGCGACCCTGTTGTTTTTATCCACGGCCTGGGCTGCGCCTCTACCTATGACTATCCGCGCGTTGCCGCCGACCCGGCGCTGGCCGGGCGGCGAATGATTCTTGTCGATTTACCCGGTTTCGGCTACAGCGATAAACCCGAGTCCTTCGGCTACCGTATTGGCGATCAGGCCGGGGTGGTGGTTGAGCTGCTGGACCGCTTAGGGCTTGAGCGCTGCTATCTATATGGCCACAGCATGGGGGGCAGCGTCGCGATTGAAGCGGCCGAGCGGCTCGCCGGACGGGTGCGGGCGCTGCTGGTGGCCGAGCCTAATCTCTATCCCGGGGGCGGCATGTACAGTAGACGTATCGCCGAACAGACTGAAGAACGCTTTATTGCTCGCGGCTACGCCGACATGCTGTCCGCCGACGCTTCGCCTTGGGCCGGCTGTCTGCAAAACAGCGCCCCCTGGGCGGTGTGGCGCGGCGCGACCAGCCTGGTGATGGGCGTTAATCCCTCCTGGTTTAGCCGCTTTATCCACTTATCCTGTCCTAAGGCTCTGATATACGGTGAAGATTCGCTACCGGCCCGGGAAGCGACGGATAGCGAAGCCGCCGGGATCCCGCTGCTGGTGATACCCCAGGCCGGGCACTCAATGGCGTGGGAAAACCCATCGGCGCTGGCCCGTACGCTCGCCGATTTTTACTCCGCCATTGAGGCAGAAGCCTGATTCGTGATCGCCGCACATAAAAGAAACTATATTTCATTTATTTTGATATATGATTTCTTTTATTCATGGCGAGCGTGAAATGCGAAAAATCACTATCCTGGGTATCTCGGCTTTACTCTTTACACCGCTGCTTCTGCAAGGGTGCGCGACGCAAACTCCCCGCGGGACGACCTCCCGTCCACAGCTTACGGCGGCAGAAGCGGCAACCTTCACCATTGAGCGCTATTTTGCGCAAGGCGGCGCGTTAAATGACCCCGATGGCCCCTGGTCGCCATCGCCGGTTCACCTCCCGCAAACCGAGAGCGCGTGGCGCGTGGCACCCTCGGGAGCGCCGTTCACCCGCATTCAGCAGGCGGTTAACGCGGCAATAGGCCAGCATGGGGCGCAGGAGGCGCGCATCTATATCCGCATCGAACCGGGCATCTATCGGGAGACGGTCTATATCCCTGAAGGCGCGCCGCCGATAACCCTCTACGGCGCCGGAGATAGTCCTGAAGAGGTGAGAATTGAGCTGGCAATAGACTCGCAGTTCTCGGTAGCGCGCTATCGCCAGCGGGTAAATAGCCAACAGCAATACCGCGAAGGCGATCCGGCATGGTATCAGTATGCGCTGTGCGCCGGGCGAACCAGCAAGACGATAGGCACCAACTGCGCGGCGGTGGTCTGGTCGCAAAGTGCGGATTTTCAGCTGCTGAATCTCAGCGTAGCCAATAGCCTGCTGGATACCGTCGACGGTGGGACGCATCAGGGCGTGGCGCTGCGGACGGACGGCGATCGCGTGCAGCTGGAGAACGTCCGCCTGCTCGGACGTCAGGACACGCTCTACGTAAATACCAGCAATCGGCGCAATGAGGCGGTAACCGACCGTATCAGCCGGGTATACGTGAAAGACAGCTACGTCGAAGGGGATGTGGACTACGTCTTTGGCCGGGCGAACGCCGTTTTTGATAACGTCCATTTTCACACCGTCTCAACGCGCCGCTCGCCTGAGGCATACGTGCTTGCGCCGAATACGTTGCCGGATAATCCATACGGCTTTCTGGTGAAGAATAGCCGCTTTACCGGCGACGGCGGCTATCAGGGCAGCTTCAAGGCGAAGCTGGGCCGCGCCTGGGATCAGGGGGCGGGGAAGACCGGTTATTTAGCGGGTAAAACCGCTAACGGGCAGGTGCTTATTGCCAACAGTATTATCGATCAAAGCTACGATCGGCTTTCCCCCTGGGACGCTGCGGCCACCACCGCCCGGCCGTTCCGCGGCAACACTTCCGCAGAACGGCAGCTTGATGATGTTGCCTTCAATCGCCTGTGGGAATTCAATAACCACTGGCAGCCCTGAGGCTTAAAACGGGAGCTCGCGCGGGACCGTTTGCAGCGTTACCCAGCGTAGCTCGGTAAACTCGGCAATTCCCGCGCGTCCGCCAAAGCGGCCGTAGCCTGACGATTTGCAGCCGCCAAACGGCATTTGCGCTTCGTCATGTACGGTGGGGCCGTTGATGTGGCAAATGCCGGTTTGCAGATTTTGCGCCAGGTTCCACGCCCTGGCGCTGTCCCGGCTGTATATCGCCGACGAGAGGCCATATTCGCTTTCATTGGCGACGGCCAGCGCTTCAGCTTCGTCCTTAACGCGAATAATCGATTTCACCGGACCGAACGACTCCTCATGCCAGATGCGCATTTCCCGGGTGACGCCATCAAGCAGGGTGGCGCGCATTTGCGTCGAATCGGATAGGCCGCCGGCCAGCAGGCGCGCCCCCTTCGCCAGCGCGTCCTCTATCAAGGCATTGCAGCGGGTGACGGTCTTCATGTCCACCACCGGGCCGAGCAGGCTGGCGGGCAGGGCGGCGGCGCGTCTGGCCAGCTGCGCCACAAACGCTTCCGCGACTGTCGCGTCGACGATGATGCGCTCGGTGGACATGCAGATTTGTCCGGCGTTGGCAAATGCGCCAAAAATTGCGCCTGCGGCGGCCTGTTCGAGATCGGCGTCATCCAGCACCAGCAGCGGCGCTTTGCCGCCGAGCTCCAGCACCGCGGGTTTCAGATGTTCGCCGCAGGTGCGGGCGATTATCCGCCCCACCGGCGTGGAGCCGGTGAAATTGATGCGGCGTACGGCGGGATGGGCAATCAGTAACTCCACCAGCGCAGGCGCGTCGGCGGGGGCGCAGGTCAGATAATTGACCACGCCCGCGGGAAAGCCTGCCGCCGCCAGGGCATCGATAATCAGCCCCTGCGTCGCCGGTGAAAGCTCCGCGCCTTTGAGGATAACCGTATTTCCACAGGCCAGCGGCGTGGCGATAGCGCGGGTCGCGAGGATTAATGGCGCGTTCCACGGCGCCATGCCAAGCACCACGCCTGCGCCCTGGCGGATGCCCAACGCCAGATTTCCCGGCACGTTGGAAGGGATCACCTGGCCCTCAATTTGTGTGGTCAGGGCGGCGGCTTCGCGCAGGATATCGGCGGCCAGATGAACGTTAAAACCGGCCCAGTGCGCGGTGGCTCCCGTTTCCGCCGCCATCGCGGCGATAAATTTCGCCTCATGGCGCAGCATCTCTTCCGCGGCCTCCAGCAGGAGACGTCGGCGCTCGGCGGGTACCGTATCGCGCCACTGCGGGAACGCCGCGCCGGCGGCAGCGGCGCAGCGGCGGGCGTCCGCCAGGCTGGCGGCGCTGCAACGGAGGCGCGTTCGTGCGTGAGCGGATTATCGCGGGTAAAGGTGGCATGACCTTCAGCATCATGCCACTGGCCGTTGGTGTACAGATTGCAGGTTATTGTCATTATTGGCTTCTCCTGGCGTTACGATTTGCCGAGTGTACCGGGTTGCGCCGCCGCGCGCTGGCGGTCGGGCGGTTATCGCCCGCTTTTTTCGTAACTTTGCGCAGGGTTCACATTTATGAAGAAGTTCGATGACGCCAATCGAGAGGATGTTGAATTTATCGGCGAAAACGCGGTTTTTAGCATAACCTGATAGCAATTGATTATTTGCCGGTTGAATTCTCCTGTGCTGTTATTAAAGGACTTATAACAAATTCATAAGGCTTATAACCATGTCTACAGGGAAAACGTTTCTTGCGCTGGCGTTGAGCGCGCTACTGCCGGCGTCAGGCGCCTGGGCGGCGGGCAACGATACGCTGGTCTATTGTTCCGAAGCTTCGCCGGAATCTTTCAACCCGCAGATTGCCAGCTCGGGCCCGTCTTTCGTCGCCAGTTCCCAGGTGCTTTATAACCGCCTGATAAACTTTGACCCGGTCAAAAATACGCCGATTCCCTCGCTGGCCACCGAATGGCGCGTCTCCCCGGACGGTAAAACCTGGACTTTCACCCTGCGTAAGGGCGTGCAGTTCAACAGCAACAAATACTTCAAGCCGACCCGTGATTTCAACGCCGATGACGTGCTGTTCTCGGTGCTGCGGCAGAAAGATGCCAGCCATCCGTACCATAATGTTTCCCAGGGACATTACGAATACTTCCACGACGTTGGGCTGGATAAGCTGATCAAAGACGTCAAAAAAATCGATGATTATCACGTGCAGTTTGTGCTGAACGAGCCGAACGCGGCGTTCCTCGCCGACTGGGGAATGGATTTTGCGTCGATTCTGTCTGCCGAATATGCCGATGCGATGCTGAAAAAAGGCACCCCGGAGTATGTCGATACCTGGCCTATTGGTACCGGACCCTATGCGCTGCAGCAATATAAAGCGGATTCGCTGATCCGCTATGTCGCCAACCCGCACTACTGGGACGGTGACGTGCCGACCAAACACCTGATTTTCTCGATCACACCGAACGTTGAGACGCGGCTGGCGAAGCTGCAAACCAATGAATGCCAGATTATCCCCGCGCCGTCGCCGGTACAGTTCCCGGTGATTAAGGGCAATAAAGATCTGGCGCTGCATGCGGTTGAGGCGCTCAACGTAGGCTATCTGGCCTTTAATACCGAGAAAAAGCCGTTTGATAACGTACTGGTGCGCCAGGCGCTGAACTACGCTACCGACAAGCAGGCAATCGTGAAAGCGGTCTTCCTGGACTCCGGCAGCGTCGCGAAATCGCCGATCCCCGCCAATATGCTGGGCTATAAGAAAGATCTGCCTGATTACGACTACGATCCGCAAAAAGCGAAAGATCTCCTCAAGCAGGCCGGGCTGGAAAAAGGGGCCGAAGTCACCCTGTGGTCGATGCCTGTGCAGCGGCCGTATAACCCCAATTCCCGACGTATTGCCGAGATGATTCAAAATGACTGGAGCAAGGTTGGGATCAAAGCCAAAATCGTTACTTATGAATGGGGTGAATACCTCGCCGGCATGCGTAAAGGCGAGCACGACAGCGCGCTGTTTGGCTGGATGTCTGATAATGGCGATCCGGATAACTTCGCCGGCACCCTGTTAAGCTGCGATAACATTAAAACCGGCTCTAACGTTGCCCGCTGGTGCGATAAGACCTACGATGCGCTGGTGAAAAAGGCTATCCTGGTCAGCGACCCGCAGGCGCGCGCCGGACTCTACGCTCAGGCGCAGGAGATTTTTCAGCAGCAGGCCCCCTGGATCACCCTGGCGACCGGTAACACCTTCTACGCGACGCGCAGCAACGTGAGCGGCTACAGCGTGAGCCTGATGGGCAGCGATTTTTCCAAAGTTAAACTCAATTAAGCCGGAAGGAGAGAAGCATGTCGCATCTGGATGAGGTTGTCGCGCGCGTGGACGCCGCGATTGCCGAAAGCGTTATTAGCCATATGAATGAACTGCTGATCGCGCTGAGCGATGACGCGGGGCTGGGGCGGGAAGAGCGCTACGTTCAGCAGCAGCGTTTGCGTAACGCCATCGCCCACCACGGCCGCCAGCAGCACGAGGAGCAGGAAGCTCGCCGGGAGCAGCTGACCCGCGGCGGCGAGATTCACTAGTTACGCCGCTAGAACTGGCGTCTGGCCACCAGCCAGGCGCCGATAACCAGCATCACCGCCCCGCAGAGCGGGCCAACCAGCGCGCGTAGCGGGACGTGGTGCGCGCGAATCAGATCTAGCACTAAGCCCCCAACCAGCTGGCTGGCAATCAATACCGCAATCGTGGTTGCCGCCCCGACGTTCTGATAGCCGCTGATGCTGGCAAAGACAAAGAACGAGCCCAGCAGACCGGGAATAAGCGTCCACCACTTTACGCTGACCGCCAGCTCCTGAAACCCCGCCGCGCCGTGCTTAAGCAGCAGTATTGTCACGAAAATCACGATGCCGACCAGCGAGTTAAGCAGCATGGCGATCAGGATGGTCGATGCGGACTGGGTAATGCGCACCATCAGCGTGTTTTGCAGCACCAGCCCGACGCCAGCGGCGATTAAACAGGCCAGGGTCAGCGTTTGATTCATGCGCTGCCGTCCGGATCGCGGCGATCGTCAAGCTGCAGCTGCATAAAGGTCAGATCCAGCCAGCGGCCAAATTTCGTGCCGACCTGCGGCATCTGCCCGGTGGTGATAAAGCCCAGCGTTTCATGCAGATGCAATGAAGCCTCGTTTTGCGCTTCAATGCCGGCGACCATGACGTGCTTATTCAGCCGTTTCGCCTCGGCGATGAGGGCGACGAGCAGGCTGCGGCCCAGCCCTTTCCCCTGATGAGCGGGGTGGACATAGACGGAATGTTCGACGGTGTGGCGAAAGCCGTCAAAGGCGCGCCAGTCGCCGAAGGAGGAGTAACCGGTAATCACCCCGTTTTCTTCGCTCACCAGCACGGGATAACCGGCTATCTGCCGGGCTTCGAACCAGGCAATACGGTTGTCGGTATCGACGGTTTTGTCGTTCCAGATGGCGGCGGTATGGACGACCGCATGGTTGTAGATTTCAGCGATTGCCGCGCAATCGTCTTTGCTGGCATGGCGGATGCTCATGGTGTCCTCAAAGCTTGTACACTATAGTAGTACAGTATTATTACAATAATGTACGCAAGGCTGTCACCTGGTTTAGGCATAAATTTTTCCTCTGGCTGACCAGGTCCGTTGTGTGCGATGACTGCGCGACCCTGGGTTGCCTGCGCAGAAACATCATTTGTATTTATATTTCATGATTAGAGAATTTATTAAATATATTACTGTTAATTTGCCGTCATATTTTACATTTTTATTTACCGGATTTGGATTTTCCTGACATGCAGAAAAGAAATTAATTTAATCATAACTCATTGATTATATTGGTGATGATGTAAATCATTGTGATGGCAGTCCGCTTTTTATTTTCACCCAATAGAACTAGTCTAACCCCTGAAGATATATTTCGGTTAAGCAGAGCGCATGTCGAGAAGTTATTCGATATGGCTCTGTTGGATTTTATATAACGATATTCTGTTTACACTATTATGCGTATTTATACGCAGGGAATGATTTTGCTAACAAGGGTGAAGCAATGGCGCGTACACAAAATATGAAGAAATTAATGCCGTCAATATTGGCAATGGCCATGGGGGCTATATTGGGCAATTCCGCTATGGCGGCTGAAACCACCGCGCTACAGGCGGCACCGGCTTATACCGCGACGCAGACTAAAGGGGAGACGCTGTGGAGCAATGACGATACGGCAATCGGTATTTTAGGATCCGTACGTTTAATGGCCAAAACGGACTCTAATCATACTCAGGAACATAATATACAGAATAATGACTCGCGGCTGGGGGTTGCCGTGCGGCATAATTTTGACCTGAACGGCCTGAGTAATTATGCCGTCGGTTATTATGAGACCGGCGTTCATGGTTTAGATTCCGCCACCGATGACCAGGGCAATGATGTTTATACGCGGCAGGCTTATGCCGGTATTGGCAACGACCGCTATGGCGTGGTGACCTTCGGCAAACAGTATGCTCCCACGGACTGGGGGCTGGGTATTGATACGACTTATGCCTGGGGCGGTAAAGCGAAACATGATACCGCCGGAATGTCGACGGATATTATTAATTCCGCGGCAATCTATTATTACAATGATAACAATATGACGATTGGCGTCATGGGGCAAGGCAATGACAACGTCGACAGCATCGGCTTTGCGGCCTACGGCGATGGGCCGAATCTGCATGACGCTTACCGCGATGGTTCAGCCACCGTTCACGGCGGCGCCGCGGCTGCCGCGCAGTACCGTTGGGATAACGGCTTCTCCGTCTCCAGCGCGGTGGCGTATAACAATTACACGGTAAATAGCGGGTCAGTCAGCGGCTGCCAGAATTTTGGCCCGAACGGACACTGTTTTAATTACACCGATAATAACGGCGATGCCTATGACGGCAATACTTATAGCATGGGCATGAACGCGAAATATACGACAAGCGTTGGCGATCATGCCTGGTATAACGGCGCGGAGGTGACTTATTACCTCAATAAAGTGAATGATGTTACAGCGGCGACCAGCGGCCATTACGAACATAATAACCAGCAGGGTGATGACCAGGAAACGGTGCTTGGCCTGGAATATGATTCACAGTTTAAAATCACCCCGGCCTGGAGCGTGTACGTTGATTTTAACTGGTCGCAGGGCGGCGATGCGATGGATGGGCAGCACTTCCAGTCGACGGTATTAGGCACCGATTACTGGCTGGGGAAAAACGCGGTGACCTATCTTGAATACGGCTACGAAAAAGCCTGGGGCAACGATAACGAAGCGTGGAATATTGACGACAATCTTGGCGCAGTGGGGCTGCGCGTCTTTATCTGACGGGCGTTTTCTTTTCATTTATGGTCTTGAGGGTGTTTAGTTAACGGATTGCATCCTTTTCTGCCTTGCCCGGTGGTGTATTACGCCGGGCCTTTTCACGATAATCGCCGCTATCGGCGTCTGGTTGTAGAAACAGTAGGGCTACACTATAGTGTCACGTTATGAATACTATAGAAGACAACCTCAACCAGCGCATCAGCGCACGCATCCGAATCGAGCGGGAATCCCGCGGCTGGTCGCTCAGCGAACTCGCCGAGCGGGCTGGGGCGTCGCGGGCGATGATCCACAAGATCGAGCGCGGCGAAAGCAGCCCGACGGCGTCGATGCTTGGACGGCTTTCCGGCGCCTTCGGCATTAGCATGTCGACGCTGATCGCCAGGGCGGAGATGCAGGAAGGCAAGCTGCTGCGTTTTGCTCATCAGCCGGTGTGGCACGATCCGCAGAGCCACTATCTTCGGCGTCACGTTTCTCCGCGTAGCGACCTGCCTATCGATCTGGTGCAGGTGGAACTTCCGGCTGGCAGCGACGTTCCTATGCCCGCGTCATCCTATGCGCTGGCCCGGCAGCTCATCTGGCTACAGCAGGGCGAACTGGTCTTTCTCGAAGGCAACGCGCGCCACGAAATGCAGGCGGGGGATTGCCTGGAGCTCGGGCCGCCGAACGACTGCCGCTTTATTAATGAAACCACGCAGCCCTGCGTCTATCTGGTGGTCCGGCTCAATCAATCTGCCTCATAATGTCAATGCGCGTTGCCGGGAAAGCAGCTAGCCTCAATACAGACTTGTCAAAAGAGGAGTTTGTTATGGCTTTCAATCCGCAACGCCACCGCCGTTGGGTGCTGGCATCCCGTCCGCACGGCGAGCCGACCGGGGAAAACTTCCGCCTGGAAGAGGGTGAGGTCGCTTCTCCCGGGCCGGGACAGCTACTGCTGCGCACCGTCTTTCTGTCTTTAGATCCCTATATGCGCGGGCGGATGAGCGACGCGCCTTCCTATTCGCCGCCGGTCGCCGTTGGCGCGGTGATGGTGGGCGGCACCGTGAGCCGCGTCGTGACATCGAACCATGATGATTATCAGCCCGGCGACTGGGTGCTGGGCTACGGCGGCTGGCAGGATTATGAACTCTCCGACGGCAGCGGGCTGGTGAAGTTAGGCGAGAGCCCGGAACACCCTTCCTGGGCGCTGGGGATCCTCGGCATGCCGGGCTTTACCGCCTATATGGGGCTGCTGGATATTGGTCAGCCGAAAGCGGGTGAAACGCTGGTGGTCGCCGCCGCCACCGGGCCGGTTGGCGCAACGGTCGGACAGATTGCTAAGCTGAAAGGCTGCCGTACGGTGGGCATCGCTGGCGGCAGCGAGAAGTGCCGCTATGCGGTAGAAACCCTCGGCTTCGACGCCTGCATCGATCACCGCGCGCCCGATTTCGCCGTCAAACTGCTTGAAGCCTGCCCGCAGGGGATCGATATCTACTATGAGAACGTCGGTGGGAAAGTGTTTGATGAAGTGCTGCCGCTGCTGAACACCTCGGCTCGCGTGCCGGTTTGCGGCCTGGTCAGCGGCTACAACGCCACCGCGCTGCCCGACGGCCCGGATCGTTTACCGCTGCTGATGGCGACAATCCTCAAAAAACGCATCCGTATGCAGGGCTTTATTATCGGCCAGGATTACGGGCACCGGATTGCCGAGTTCCAGCAGGAGATGGGGCGCTGGGTGCAGGCAGGGAAAATCAAATACCGCGAGCAGGTGGTTGACGGCCTGGAGAACGCGCCGCAGGCGCTCATCGGTCTGCTGAAGGGCGAGAACTTCGGTAAAGTGGTGGTTCGCGTCTCTCCTGACGAGTAGCTTTTTCCCGGCAGGCATCGCGCCTGCCGGTTTTATGATGATTTACGCGTAAAAGGCCAGCCGCTCCGCCAGCAGGTCAACAAACGCCTGGCGATCGACATCGAGCATCACCGTTGCGTTCGGCTTCCTGCCGGTCAGATTGTAGAAATCGACCACGGTCATTCCCTGGGTATATTTCCCCTGCGTTTCCACGCCGACCCAGCGTTCAATGGTGGTAAACATCTCCGGCTTCAGCAGCCAGGCAATGGTGCACGGGTCGTGCAGCGGCGCGCCGACAAAGCCCCATTTCTCATCCTTATGGTACTCAAGGAAGAAGTCGAGCAGTTCGGCGACGATGGTGGATATCGGGTTGCCAATGCGGCGGAAGCGCTCAATATCCTCAACGTGAATTTGCGCTTTATGGGTGACGTCTAACCCGGCCATCACCACCGGAATGCCGGACTGGAAAACGATCTCCGCCGCTTCCGGGTCGACGTAGATATTAAACTCGACCGCCGGCTGCCAGTTACCCAGCACCATCGCACCGCCCATTATCACGATGCGGGCAATTTTGGCATGCAGTTCAGGGTGGCTGTTGAGCAGCAGGGCGACGTTGGTTTGCGGGCCGGTTGCGACGATGGTGACCGGCTCGGCGCTGTCGCGCAGGGTTTTGGCCATCAGCTCGACGGCGGTGCACGTCTGGGCGGCAAAGCCCGGTTCCGGCAGCGCCGGACCGTCAAGACCGCTCTCGCCATGCACGTTATCGGCGATAATCAGCTCCCGCATCAACGGCTTGAGCGCGCCGCCGGCTACCGGAATATCCGGGCGCTTAAGCAGGGTGAGCATCCGCAGGACGTTGCGCAGGGTTTTGTCCGGGGTCTGATTTCCCGCGGAAGAGGTGACGGCTTTAACATTGAGTTCGGGTGAGGCGAGGGCAAGAACGAGGGCAATCGCGTCATCATGACCCGGATCGCAATCGATAATCACTGGCAGTGCCATAGCAGCTCCTTGTTGGCGTTATTTTGTGACAAGGGTAACGCCGTAAAGCGGTATAGACGAGGCTTAGCGCAGGATAGTGTGATGACGTGCACGATTGAGCGCCGATATCGCGCGACGCCTTGCCAATCTATCTGCCTGATCCTTGCGCAATCAGGGGGTAGTCATGCGGTGGCGCAAAAAGTCGCTTCTCGCGGAGGCCTATAATGATAAAACGACTCAACCATACAAATATTCATGGTTTGCTTTCCGCCAACGGATTCTTATTCTAAAGAAAACTTCAAGAGGTAACCGCAATGAAAGATGTTGTAGATAAATGCAGTACCAAAGGCTGCGCCATTGACGTGGGCTCGATTATTGATAATGAGGACTGCGTCTGGCGGGTAGAGAAAAACTTCGCCACCCGCGAAGAGGCCGAGTCCACCATCGCGGCCGTCCGCGAACGCGCCCTGGCCGCCGCGCCCGCCAGCGAGCCGCCGCAGGTCGACTATACCATCGTGGCCGCCGGCGATGAGGCAAAGCTTGAGGCTTCGATTGCCTTCTCCTGCCAGGCGGAAAAGATCATTTTCGAATTGTCGTTAAGAAACGTGATTTAACGCCATCGAGCATCCACGGCTAACCCTCAACAGGATCCTGCAAGCGATCCCGTTGAGGTCCCGCAATCAAGCGTTACTCAAACCGCCATGCCAGATTTAGACCGATACCGTAATTACGGCCCGGCGCCGGTTCGTAGTAGCGGCCGTTGGATTCGTTAACGATAACCGAGCCCGCGTAGCTGCGGTCGAACAGGTTATCGACGCGGCCAAACAGATCCATATCCATTTTGCCGTAGCTCCATTTATAGCCGGTCGTCAGGCCGACCACCGTCCAGGATGGGGCTTTGGCGGTGTTCTCATCGTTAGCCATAATATCGCTCATATAGCGAATATCGCTGCCCGCGTACCAGCCTTTTTCGGGCTGGTAGCCAAAGGAGGCATAGCCCATGTTGCGGGCGATCCCCGGAATGCGATTGCCTTTACAGCTGGTATCATCACAGACGTTGGTACGATAGGTCGCATCCAGCCAGGTCCAGGCCGCTTTTAAACGCCAGCTCTCGCCGAACTGCTGATCCAGCCCCAGCTCCATCCCCTGGCGACGGGTTTTCCCGGCGTTTTTGTAGCTGGTACGCCCGCCGCTGCTGGCGTCGACGACAATCTCATTGTCGGTGTCGGTCTGGAACAGCGCTGCGGTCAACAGGCCGTTGCCGATACGCGCCTTGCTGCCAATTTCAACGGTTTCGTTGGTGGACGGCTGCAGGCCAAAGTTCAGCCCGCCCTGGTCGCCGGAGCGATAGGAAAGCTCATTAATGGTCGGCGTTTCGAAACCACGGCCGGCGGAGACGTAGACGTTCCACGCGTCGGTTACCGCATATTTCAGCGATCCTGCCGGCAGCCATTTATGATAGCTGGCCTCGCCGCTGTCATCACCGTTGCCCGGCGTAATGTAATAATCGTTGGAATCGAACCAAACCGAGCTGTAGCGCACACCCGCGTCCAGAGAGAGTTTCTCGGTGAGCTGCCACTGGGTTTGCAGATAGGGATCGACGTTCCACATCAGGTTACGCTCGTTGCGGCGAAGGTCTCCCTTTTCACCGTACTGCGGCGCGCCGTTGCTCATAACAAAGTTTTCGTAACCTTTGCGGCGCTCGCTCATGGTTTCGTAATCAAGACCGGTGGTAAAGGTGACCGGCACCAGCAGCTCGCCGCGGTGGGTCCAGCGGGTATCAATTCCCTGGTAGTGACGCGTCAGGTCGATAACGCCGCCAGCATGGGTGGGTTTGAGCTGCGGCGCGCGAGGAATCGATTGATACTGCGTGGTTTCACGTTCACCGGCGTACATCATCACGCTCAGATCGTCCTGCTCGCTCAGCTGTCGCTCGTAGCGTAAACCGGCCTGGGTCTGTTTGATGGTTTTGCGGGTATTGTACTCATCGCCTCTTGGCGACTGGCGCGGATTATTTTGCCATTCGTCGTAGCTCAGGCCGCCCGCGTCATTAGCTTTAATATCCACGCTGTTAAACAGCAGGGTCAGCTTACTGACGTCATTGATGCGCACGCCGAGCTTCGCGTTGGCGAGATTCTTACGCGCGCCGCTATGGTCGCGGGAGCCGTGGGTAGTGAAGCGGTTGGTGGAAACCACGTAGTCGACGTCGCCCGCATGGCTGCCGTCGCCCACCGCGCCGGTCGCTTTCATACCGTAATGCCAGGTGCCAAAGCTGCCGTAGTAGCTGCTGGCTTCGATAGTAGGCGGCTGGCTTCCGGTCTGGCTGGTGGCGTTGATCACCCCGCCGGAGGAGTTACCGTACAGGGCGGAAAAAGGTCCGCGCAGCACCTCGAGCGAATCGAGGCTGCCAATATCAATATTCGAGGTTTGCCCCTGGCCATCTGGCATGGTGGCCGGGATACCGTCGACGTAAATACGCAGCCCGCGCACGCCGTAGGTGGAGCGGGACCCGAAGCCGCGAATCGAAAGCTGCAGATCCTGCGCGTAGTTCTGGCGGTTTTGCACCTGCAGTCCCGGTACCGCGCCCAGCGACTCGGAGAGGTTTACCCGCGGCGCGGCCTGGCGCATCTCATCGCCGTTAACCACGCTAACGGCGGCGGGGGTATCGAGTTCAGAAACCGCCGACGGCGCGGCGGTAACCACCATAGTCTGTTCAGCGGCGAGAGCGGTTGGCCCTGCGGAGACCAGCGGCAAAAGCAGAGCGGGGAGCGCGGCGGCGCGCACGGAAAGGATTTTCATCAAAGTTACTCACAAAACGAACCAAACGGAACATATGTATATATGTTAGCTCTTTTGTAAATTTTTTGAAAAGACTTAACGGAATTTGAGTTAACAAATAGCAAGAATTGCGAGATGCCGAGAGCGCTACGGGTAATTAACGCTCCACATTGCGATAAATAATGATTACTATTCGCATTCCAAAGAAGAGCGCAAAGCGATGATTTTGCGCCCCGGAAGCACTGTCGAGCAGGCATATATTTGTTTTATCAAAGGGAGTCGTCATGTCATTACGTCATCTGTCCGCGCCGCGTCTGCGCCGTTCACTGTTGTTAACTTCGTTACTGCTGGCGGGGAGCTTTAGCGCCCACGCGGCGGAAGAAATGCTGCGCAAAGCCGTCGGCAAGGGCGCATACGAAATGGCCTATAGCCAGCAGGAGAATGCGCTGTGGGTGGCCACCTCGCAAAGCCGTTCGCTGGATAAAGGCGGTATCGTTTACCGTCTCGATCCGACGACTCTCGAAGTCACGCAGATTATTCATAACGATCTGAAACCCTTCGGCGCGACGATCGATAACGCCACTCAGACCCTGTGGTTTGGCAACACCACCGACAGCACCGTCACCGCCATTGATGCTAAAACCGGGAAAGTGAAAGGGCGTCTGGTGCTTGACGCCCGCCAGCGCAGCGAAACCGTACGTCCGCTGGCCCCGCGCGAGCTGGCGGTCAACGAGAAAACCAACACCGTCTACATCACCGGGCTGGGTAAAGAGAGCGTGATTTGGGTGGTGGATGGCGACAAGCTAACGCTGAAAGACACCATCGCCAATACTGGCGCAATGGCGACCGGCCTGGCGCTGGACGCGGAAGCGAACCGTATCTATACCACCAATGCCGACGGGGAACTGGTGACTATCGACAGCACCAGCAACAAAATCCTGTCGCGTAAAAAGCTGCAGGATGATGGCAAAGAGCACTTCTATCTCAACCTGAGTCTGGATACCGCCGGACATCGCGCCTTTATCACCGACGGTAAACAGCCGGAAGTGCTGGTGGTCGATATTCGCGATGGCAAAGTGCTGGAGAAGATCGCCGCGCCGGAGTCCCTGGCCGTGCTGTTTAACCCGACCCGCAATGAAGCCTACGTGACGCACCGTAAAGCCGGCGAAGTGAGCGTGATCGATGGTAAGACCTACAAAGTGGTCAAGACCTTCAAAACGCCGACTCATCCGAACAGCCTGACGCTCTCCGCCGATGGTAAAACGCTGTACGTCAGCGTGAAGCAGGAGTCGACGCGTCAGAAAGAGGCGACCCAGCCGGATGACGTTATCCGCATCGCGCTGTGATCCTGACGGGAGGGGGCAACCTCTCCCGCCATCAGAGCGCTCGCACTGCAGCCGGGTGGCGGATTACGCCTCACCCGGCCTACAAAATGCACTGTTTCTGTCTGCCCGAAAACCGCACCCATCCAGATATCACCCTCTGTTACAAACACTTATTAGCCTGATAAATGTAATGGCTATAAACTTACAACTTTCCTGCGCAAGCGGGACGGTGGCATTAATCCTGGAGAAAAGATGAAAAAATCATTAATGGTTGTTTGCGCCGGCGCGATGCTGGCTCTTCTGGCGGGCTGTAGCTCAAACTATGTCATGACGACAAAAAGCGGGCAGACTATCGTAACGCAGGGCAAGCCGAAGCTGGATAAAGATACCGGAATGACCAGCTATACTGATGAGTCGGGCAATAAGCGCCAGATTAACAGCAGCGATGTGGCTCAGCTGGTGGAGGATAATTAAGTTGTGCCTTTGCGGTTTGCCCGGTGAGGCAAACCGCAACGTGATTTATTGCTGTTTTTCAATATTCGGCGCGGTGCTATGAATGTCATGCACGCGCTTGCGCACGCCAAACCAGCCGGCGACCAGCAAAACGGCAATCAGCGGAAGCGAACCGATGGTATAAGTCCCATTCGGATAATCGAAAGCCATTAATACCAGCACGCTAAGCAGGAACAGCAGGGTCAGCCAGGAGGTGAAGGGCGCACCCGGCATCTTGAAGCTAACGTCCGCCGCTTTGCCTTCCTTGATCGCCTTACGCAGGCGCATCTGGCACACCACAATAAAGCCCCATGAAGCGATAATCCCCAGCGACGCGACGTTAAGGACAATTTCAAATACCTGCGAAGGCACCAGGTAGTTGAGGAATACCCCAACGACATAGACGCCCAGCGTCGCCAGAATCCCGGCGTAGGGCACGTGGTGGCGGCTCATTTTCGACATAAACTTCGGCGCCGAACCGCCCATCGACATGGAGCGCAGAATACGCCCGGTGCAGTAGAGGCCGGAGTTGAGGCTGGAGAGCGCGGCGGTTAACACCACGATATTCATCACGCTGCCGATATACGGCACGCCCAGCTTCGAGAAGAAGGTGACGAACGGGCTCTGCCCGGCCTGATAGGCATTCCACGGCAGCAGCAGCACCAGCAGCAGCACGGAGCCAACGTAGAACAGACCAATACGCCAGATAACGCTGTTAATGGCGCGCGGCACCATGGTCTGCGGGTCTTTACACTCGCCAGCGGCGGTACCCACCAGTTCGATAGAGGCGAAGGCGAACACCACCCCCTGTACCAGCACCAGCGCCGGCAGCAGGCCGTGCGGGAACAGGCCGCCGTTATCGGTAATCAGGTGGAAACCGGTGGCATTGCCATCCAGAGGCTTTCCGCTGCCAAGAAAAATAGTCCCGACCACCAGAAACGCGACGATCGCCAGAACTTTCACCAGCGCGAACCAGAACTCCATCTCGGCGAACCATTTCACGCCGATCATGTTCATGGTGCCGACAATCGCCAGCGCGCCGAGGGCGAAGACCCACTGCGGAACGTCGCCAAACGCGCCCCAGTAGTGCATATACAGCGCGACGGCGGTGATATCGACGATCCCGGTCATCGCCCAGTTGATAAAGTACATCCAGCCCGCAACGTAAGCCGCTTTTTCGCCGAGGAACTCGCGGGCGTAGGAGACGAAGCTGCCGCTGGAGGGGCGATGAAGCACCAGCTCGCCCAGCGCGCGTAAGATAAAGAACGAGAAGAGGCCGCAGACCAGATAAACCAGCGCCAGGGCCGGTCCGGCCATCTGCAGGCGCGCGCCCGCGCCGAGGAACAGGCCGGTACCAATCGCGCCGCCGATGGCAATCATCTGCACCTGACGGTTGCCCATCGCCTTGTGGTAGCCCGACTCCTGCGAGTTCAGCCAGTGGCGTTTGGCAGCGTGCTGCTCCGCCACGCTAGAGTGTTTTGTATTCATTGATGTCGCTATTTTCCTGTCAATGTCCATGAAGTGGTTCGTGCTGCTGGCTCTCTCATCATTCTGAGGAATGAGATAAGCGAGCATGGCGGAGAATCCTACACGTATCGGAAAATGGACGCACGCAAAAGATTTGCGGACAGCACTTGCTTAAATATCAATGAGATCGGAAGCTTTTCGGTGTTCGCGCATGACGGGGAAATTTTGCTCATCGTTTTATCGTTATTGCGCTATTATTCTCCGCCCGCGTTTTGCCCGAGAGACCACGATGAAAATCAACGTAGTAGGGACCAGCGGCGTCGGCAAATCCACCCTCGCGCGTCGGCTGGCTCAGGAACTGTCACTGCCTTATATTGAAATGGATGTGCTCTACTGGCTGCCCGAGTGGCAAGGGACGCCGGACGATGAGTTCTACGCCAAACTCGCCGCCGCGCTCGCCGCGCCCGGCTGGGTGCTGGACGGCAACTATAACCGCAGCCGCCCGGTAAAATGGCGCGATGTGGATCTGGTGGTATGGGTGGACTACAGCTTCTGGCGCACGATCCGCCAGGCGGTCCGTCGCGCGGCTTCACGCGCAAGCCGACGGCAGGAGCTGTGGCCCGGCACCGGCAATTGCGAAACCTTCCGCCGCTCTTTCTTTAGCCGGGACTCTATTATTCTCTGGACGCTGAAAACCTGGCGCAACAATCGCCGGCGTTACCTGGCGGATATGCAGGACCCGCAGTATCAACACATTCGCTTTGTTCGTTTACGCGACCAGCAGCAGACCGAGGCGCTGGTGCGCGAGCTTCGGCAGAATAGCCGATAATCCCCCGGCTCGCGCTGCGCTTAGCCGGGCTACCGGACCGCAGATTGTCGGTAACCCGTAGCCCGGGTAAGGCGTTTACGCCGCAACCCGGGGAATATGCCGTGACGTGGCATTGCTGCGGCTTCTTCCCGGCTTGCGCTGCGCTTAGCCGGGCTACCGAACCGCAGATTGCTGGTAACCCGTAGCCCGGGTAAGGCGTTTACGCCGCAACCCGGGGAATATGCCGTGACGTGGCATTGCTGCGGCTTCTTCCCGGCTTGCACAGCTCCTGCCCGGGCTACCGGGCCACAGATTGCTGAGGACGCGTAGCCCGGACAGATGCGCAGCATCGCCTCCGGGGCAGTTACCTCACCGCATATCTAATTTCCGGCAGAGCACATGTAAATAAATTGTTTCTCACCAGCCGCGGGCGCTTCTAATAATGCAGTCATGTTAATCCACATGAGCCTGCGAAATGTCTTATCGAATCAGTATCCTGGATAAAAGCCCGCTGGCAGCCGGAGAAACGGCTGCCCAGGCGCTGGCGCGTACATTAACGCTTGCGCAACAGGCGGAAGCCTGGGGCTATCATCGCTTCTGGATAGCCGAACACCACAATACTGACCAGCTCGCCAGTCCGTCGCCAGAGCTGGCCATTGCCTGGATCCTCGGCCAGACCCGCAGGATTCGCGTTGGCTCCGGCGGCGTCATGCTGCAGCACTACAGCCCGTATAAAGTGGCGGAAAACTTCAATATGCTGGCTTCCCTCGCCCCGGGCCGCGTGGATCTGGGCGTGGGCAAAGCCCCCGGCGGACTGCCGCTCTCCACTCGCGCGTTGCAGCAGGGGCTTAACCCCCAGCAAAAGGGGCGTTTTGCCGACCAGCTGGCGCAGCTCGACAACTGGCTGTCGCTGACCGAAACCGACGGTGAGGAGAGCGTCCGCGCAACGCCGATCCCGCCGCGTCGCGCCGACGGCTTTCTGCTCGGCGCCAGCCTGGAGAGCGCGCAGCTGGCGGCGCAGCTGGACTGGAACTTCGTCTTCGCCGCCCATCTCAACGGCGATAAGCAGCTGCTGCGCGAGGTGTTAACCCGCTGGCGCGAACTGAGCCGTCGCGACGCGATTATTGCCGTCCAGGTCATCGTGGCCGAAGAGGCCGCGACGGCGGCGGAGCTGGCAAAATCCGTCGAAACGTGGGGCGTTGAGCTGGAAAACGGCCAGCGGGTCACCGTCGGCAGCGAAGCGCAGGCGGCCGCCTTTGCCCGTCAGGCGGGCAGCAGGCCGACGCGCATCGCCCGGCGGGAATCGGCGGTGCTGTTCGGCACCCCGGAACAGGTGAAAGCGCAGCTGGATGCCCTGCAGTCGGCCTGGAACATCGACGAATTTATTATCGACACGCCCATTAGCGATGGCGCGGCGCGCCTTAACTCCCTGCGTCTGCTGGCCCGGGCGCATTTGAGCGCGGAGGTGCAGCCATGAGCCTTTCCGAACAGTTAATTCGCTGGCGGCGCGAACTGCACCAGTACCCGGAGCTCTCGCTGCAGGAGGTCGACACCACCGCACGTATTCGCGACTGGCTGCAGAGCGGCGGCATCAGCCTGCTGCCTTATGAACTGAAAACCGGCGCGGTTGCCGAAGTGGGCAGCGGCGATAAGGTGATAGCCCTGCGTGCCGATATCGATGCGCTGCCTATCGAAGAGGCGGCCAGCGTGCCGTTTCGCTCGTTGAATGCCGGCGTAATGCATGCTTGCGGGCATGATATTCATACCAGCGTGATCCTTGGCGCGGCCTTACTGCTGAAACAACGCGAAGCGCAGCTGGCGGGACGCGTCCGTATTCTGTTCCAGCCGGCGGAGGAGAGCTTCGGCGGCGCGAAAACCCTGATTCGCGCCGGCGTGCTGGAGGGCGTTTCCGCCATTTTCGGTATGCATAATGAACCCGGGCTGCCGGTGGGCGAATTCGCCACCCGAGGCGGCGCGTTTTACGCCAACGTCGATCGCTTTGTGTTTAAGGTGACCGGCAAAGGCGCTCACGCCGCCCGGCCTCATGAAGGGAAGGACGCCATTCTGCTGGCCAGCCAGCTGGTGACCCTGCTGCAAAGCGTCGCCAGTCGCGAAGTGAATACCCTCGATTCCGTGGTGCTTAGCGTCACGCGGATTCAGGGCGGCAATACCTGGAACGTCCTGCCGGAAAGCGTCGAGCTGGAAGGTACGCTGCGCACCCACAGCAGCGCAGTCCAGCAGCGGGTGAAAGCGCGGGTGAGCGAGATTGCCGCCGGCTTCGCCAGCGCCTTTGGCGCGCAGATCGATGTCTTCTGGTACGCCGGACCGACCGCGCTGGTTAATGATGAGCGCTGGGCCGCTTTCGCCAGCGACGTGGCCGATAAGTCTGGCTACCGCACGCACCATGCGGATCTCCATCTCGGCGGAGAGGATTTTGCCATTTATCTTCAGCATATTCCCGGCGCGTTCGTCAGCATCGGAAGCGCCAGCGAATTTGGTCTTCACCATCCGGCGTTTAACCCGGATGAGCGTTTAATCGCCCCGGCGGCGCACTACTTTGCCGATCTGGCAGAGCAGGCATTAAAAGCACTTTAATTATTCAGGGTCATTGACTAAGGATTAACGATGTCTGAACAACGGCAGCTGCGCATTGGTACTATATTACACGGCGCATCGGGAAATATGTCCGCCTGGCGTCATCCGGCCGCGCTGGCCGACGCCAGTATTAACTTTGAGTTCGTCAAGCAGACGGCGTTAAAAGCGGAAGAGGGCAAGCTCGATTTTATTTTTGTTGCCGATGGCTTATATATTAATGAAAAATCGATCCCGCATTTTTTAAATCGTTTTGAACCGCTCACCGTATTATCCACCCTTGCGGCGGTAACTTCGCGTTTAGGCCTGGTCGGTACCCTGTCGACCTCCTACAGCGAACCCTTTACCACCGCCCGCCAGTTCGCCAGCCTCGATCATCTGAGCGGCGGCCGCGCGGGCTGGAACGTGGTCACCTCGCCGCTGGAAGGTTCAGCAAAAAACTTCTCCCGCGCCCAGCATCCCGATCATGCGCTGCGCTACCGTATTGCCGATGAATATCTGCAGGTTGTCAAAGGCCTGTGGGACTCCTGGGAGCAGGACGCGTTTATTCGTAATAAAGAGAGCGGCCAGTTCTTTGATAAAAATAAGCTGCACACGCTTAATCATCATGGCGATTTCTTTAAAGTAGCCGGTCCGCTAAATATTGCCCGCACGCCGCAGGGCCGGCCCATTATCTTTCAGGCGGGCGCCTCCGATGACGGTAAAAAGTTAGCCGCCAGCCACGCTGACGCTATTTTTACCCATCAGGAGTCGCTGGCGGAGGCGCAGGCCTTTTATCGCGACGTCAAAAGCCAGCTTGCAGCGCACGGCCGCCGGGAGAGTGAACTGCATATCTTCCAGGGCGTCAGCGTCATCGTTGGCGACAGCGCCGACGATGTGGAGCAGCAATACCAGACCACCGCTGCGCTGGTATCGATTGAAGACGCGCTGAATTATCTCGGCCGCTATTTTGAACACCACGACTTTGCCCAGTATCCGCTGGATGAGGCGTTCCCGGATATCGGCGACCTCGGGCAGAACAGCTTTCGCAGCACCACCGACGAGATAAAACGCAATGCCCGCGAACGCGGCCTGACGCTGCGCCAGGTGGCGCTGGAGGCGGCCAGCCCGCGACCGCGCTTTGCCGGAACCGCCGAAGAGGTGGCGGATGGTCTGCAGCAGTGGTTTGAACAGCGTGCGGCGGACGGTTTTATTATCCAGGGCGGTACGCCGGATACCTTCCCGCGCTTTGTGGATCAGGTGGTACCGATTCTTCAGCAGCGCGGACTATTCCGCCGGGAATATCCCGGCACCACGCTGCGCGAAAGCTTAGGGCTGGCAGAGCCCGTGAATCAATTCCAAAAACAATAATAGAGAACACCCGCTATGCAGAAAACGCAGAAAAAATCGCTATTACTGGCGCTGGCGCTGGCCGTTAGCGCGTCATCCTGGGCGCAGAACGTCACGATCAACGACACCGGCGTGAGCCTCGAAGCCAACAAAACGCCGATTCATACGGCGAAAAACCCGCAGGCTATCGCGCAGCTGCCGAAAGGTCTCCACCTGGCGGTGCCGGGTAAGCTGACGGTCGCGGTCGCCGCGCTGAACTCACCGCCGCTGACCGTGTTTTCTGACGATAACAAAACCCTGCTCGGCAGCGAGGTGGATATCGCCCGCCTGGTGGCCGACAGCCTCGGGCTGGAGCTGAATGTGGTACCCACCTCGTGGGAGGACTGGCCGCTCGGCGTTGCTTCCGGCAAATATGATGCGGCGGTCAGCAATATCACCGTGACCAAAGAGCGCAAAGAGAAGTTTGATTTCGCCACCTACCGCAAAGATTCGCTGGGTTTTTACGTCAAGAGCACCAGTCCGCTGAGCAAAATTGAAAAAGCGGAAGATATTGCCGGGCTGCGGATTATCGTCGGCTCCGGCACCAATCAGGAAGCCATTTTGCTGGCGTGGAACGCCGAGAATCTCAAGAAGGGGCTGAAGCCGTTTACGCCGGTCTACACCAAAGACGACGCCGCCCAGACCCTGGCGCTGCAGTCCGGGCGCGCCGACGCCTTCTTCGGCCCCAACGTGATCGGCGCGTGGAAAGCGGCGCTGACCGGCAAAACCAAGCTGGTAGGCAGCGTTGACGGCGGCTGGCCGAAGGCGGCGCATATTGCCGTGACGGTGAAAAAAGGCAGCGGTCTGGTAGAACCGGTACAGACGGCGCTGAACGGCGCAATCCGCAGCGGCGACTACGCGAAGGTGCTGAACCGCTGGGGGGAAGGCGTGGAGAGCATTCCGCAATCGGAAATCAACCCGGCCGGACTCGGCGACTAACAGGAGGCATGATGAGCGATCTATTCCGCGATGTCTCTCCGGAAGCGCCGGAGCTGCAGCCGATTATTGAGGGCCTGTTCGGCGAGTACGCCGCGCGCTACGGCGACTATTTCTCCCGCGATGCCGAAGTCGAGCTGACTGAATGGTATCTGGCGCCGCAGGGGCTGTTTATCGTGCTGGAGCGCGAAGGGGAAATTATCGCCACCGGCGCGTACAAACCGAAAGATGCCCATACGGCAGAAATCAAACGTATCTGGACCCATCGTCGTCTGCGCCAGCAGGGGCTGGCGGCGAAAGTGGTGCAGGAGCTGGAGCGACGGGCGCTGCTCGCGGGCTACAGCCATATCTATCTGACCACCGGTTTTCGGCAGCCGGAAGCGGTGCGGCTCTACCTGAGCCAGGGCTACGAGGCGCAGTTTGACCTCAGCCGCGATCCGGAAGAGTACAGCCTGCCGCCGTTCGATGGTCGACTGCGCTTTACGAAAGCGCTGGCGGTCAGCGCGCTGAGCCAGAGCGCTTAAGGAGCCAATATGCATACCCAGGAAACGATTAAGGTTGTCCCCGCGCGCTATCCGCTGCGGGCGGTAGGTGCGCTGCTGGCGCTGCTGGTGCTGGCGGTGGTGATTCAATCGGTCGCCTTTAACCCGCGCTGGGAGTGGCGCGTCTTTGCCCGCTGGTTCTTTGACCCGGTGATCCTTGAAGGTCTCGGGCAGACGCTGCTGCTGACCCTGCTGGCGACGGCGCTGAGCGTTATTCTCGGCGGCCTGCTGGCGCTGGCCCGGCTCTCCAGTTCATGGCTGCTGAGCAGCCTGGCCTGGGGCTATATCTGGCTGTTCCGCTCGCTGCCGCTGATCGTGGTGCTGATTATTCTTTACAACTTCTCCTATCTTTACGACACGCTAGCGATAGGCATTCCGTTCACCGCGATTCGCTGGGCCAGCTTTGAGACCATCAACGTACTGGGGCAGTTTTCTACCGCCGTTGTCGGGCTGACTCTGGTGCAAAGCGCCTACACCGCCGAAATTATCCGCGGCGGCTTTCTCGGGGTCGATCACGGGCAGTATGAAGCGGCGGCGGCGCTGGGGCTTCCGGCCAGCCGTCGGACCCTGCGCATTATTCTGCCTCAGGCGCTGCGCACCATTTTACCGGCGGGCTTTAACGAAATTATCAGCCTCGCCAAGGGGACGGCTATGGTTTACGTGCTGGCGATGCCGGAGCTGTTTTACACCATCCAGATGATCTATAACCGCACCCAGGAAGTGATCCCGCTGCTGATGGTCGGCGCCGCCTGGTATCTGGCGATCACCAGCGTGCTGTCGCTGATCCAGTATCTGGTCGAGCGCGGACTGGCCCGCAGCGAACGCCGCTCGGCGGTCAATAGCGCCCGCAGCAGCCGTCGCGTTGAGTCCATTCGTCGCCCACAACCCCAGGAGTCCGCCCATGCCCAACTCTCGTAACGGCCATATCTCCATCACCGGCGTCAGCAAATATTTTGGCCGCCATAAAGCGCTTGATGACGTATCGCTGGAAATCGAACCCGGCACGGTGACGGTGATCCTCGGGCCGTCCGGTTCGGGAAAATCGACGCTGCTGCGGGCGATTAATCATCTGGAGCGCGTGGATGAAGGCTTTATTCAGATCGATGGCGACTATATCGGCTATCGCCGTAAAGGCGACAAGCTCTACGAGCTGAAAGAGAAAGAGATCCTCCGCCAGCGGGTTAACGTCGGCTACGTATTTCAGAACTTCAACCTGTTCCCGCATCTGACGGTGCTGGAAAATCTGATTGAAGCCCCCATCGCCCATAAGCAGGCGACCCGCAAAGAGGCGATCGCGCGGGCGTATGAACTGCTGGACGTGGTCGGACTGCGCAATAAAGCCGACGCCTGGTCGCGGCACCTGTCCGGCGGCCAGCAGCAGCGCATCGCTATTGCCCGGGCGCTGGCGCTTAACCCGCGGGTAATGCTGTTCGATGAACCGACCTCCGCGCTCGACCCTGAGCTGGTGGGGGAAGTGCTGGACGTGATTAAAAAGCTGGCGCGCTCCGGCACCACGCTGGTGGTGGTCACCCATGAAATCGGTTTTGCGAAAGAGGTGGCGGACCGGGTGGTGTTTATGGTCGACGGCAAGATAGTCGAGCAGGGCAGCAGCGACGCCGTGCTGAACCAACCGCAGCATCCGCGTACGCGGCAGTTCTTATCGAGGGTATTAGCGGCATGAGAAACGGACTTTTGGCCCTGACACTACTCTCTTTATCTGCGGCATCGCAGGCGGCTATCGACCTGCGCGCCAACGAGCAGCCGCTGCCGGTGACCCGCGATGAGCAGGCGATCGCGAAGATCCCGGCAAATTACGCCTTCGTCGAACCGGGTACCTTAACGGTGGCGATTTCGGCGCTCAATTCGCCGCCGCTGGCGCTACTGGCCAGCGATAACCGCACGCGTATCGGCAGCGACCCGGATATTGCCCGGCTGCTGGCCGGCAGCCTCGGGCTGAAGCTAAAGCTGGTGCCCACCGCCTGGGAGGACTGGCCGCTGGGGATTACTTCCGGACGCTACGACGTCGCGCTGGTCAATATTGCGGTGACCGAGCAGCGGAAGGAGAAGTTTGATTTTGCCACCTATCGCGTTGACTCTCTGGCCTTTTCCGTGAAATCAACCAGCGATATCGCCCGCGTGAGCGGTCCGGCGGATCTCGCGGGTAAAAAAGTGATCGTCGGGTCCGGGACTAACCAGGAACGGATTTTGCTCGGCTGGAACGCCGAAAACGAAGCCGCCGGGCGGCAACCCGCGCTGCCGGTCTACCTGACCGATGACGCCTCGGGCAACCTCTATATTCAGTCCGGTCGCGCGGACGTGTTCTTTGGGCCGCAGTCGGTGGCGGCCTATAAAGCGGCGCTCAGCGGCAAAACCAAAGTCGTCGGCCTGGGGCCGAAAAAAGCGTACGTTGCCACCACGACCAAAAAGGGCAACGGCCTGGCTCCGGCGCTGCAGGCGGCGCTGAACGGCGCGATTGCTCGCGGCGAGTATCAGAAAGTGCTGGCGCGCTGGGGAGAGCAGGGCGAAGAGGTGACGCAATCGGAAGTGAATCCGCCGGGGATAACCTACTAAAAAACCGCTGTTTCGCAGGAGTGTGATGCGAAACAGCGGAGGCGAATGCTCGCCAGGGTTTTAAATCAGGCGGCGCGCGGGGTCAGCGTCAAACGGTCCAGCGGCCCGACGATAAACAGATAGGAGAACAGGCCCAGCACGCCCATGGAACCGACGTACAGGATGGCGTAATCAAAGGAGTGGGTATTAGCGAGGATCACGCCGATAACCAGCGGCGTGATAATACTCGCCAGGTTGCCGCACATGTTGAACACTCCGCCGGCAATTCCCAGCATTTCCTTCGGCGAGGTGTCGCTCAGCACGCACCAGCCGAGGTTACCGAAACCTTTAGCAAAGAAGGCCAGGCTCATGGCGGCGATCGCCACCACTTCCGAGGTGGTGTAGTTGGCGACGACAATCACGCAGGAGAGCAGCATGCCGCAGATCACCGGCAGCTTGCGGGCGGTAGTCAGGCTGTAGCCGCGTTTGAGCAGCCAGTCTGAGAATACCCCACCGAGCAGTCCGCCGATAAATCCGGCAATGGCCGGGATACTGGCGACAAAACCGACCTTGAGGATCGACATACCTTTGGCCTGGTAGAGATAGGTGGGAAACCACGTCAGGAAGAACCAGGTAATGGACGTTACGCAGAACTGGCCGATATACACGCCGATCATCATGCGATTAACGCAGACGCTTTTAATCTGCGCGAGGGTTAATTTTTGCTGCGTTTTTTTCGTACCTAATTCCGGCTCGCCGCCGCCTTGGCGAATATAGTCGAGCTCCTGTTGGTTAATTTTGGGATGGTAAGAGGGATCTCTTACTTTTACCAGCCAGAATATCCCCAGCACCACGCCGATAGCGCCAATATAATAAAATACGTAGTGCCAGCTTAAATTATGCAGAATAATCGTCATTAGCGGCGTAATAATTCCCAGGGAAATATACTGCGCGGCCTGATAGACCGAGGTGACGAATCCACGCTCTTTATTGGGAAACCACTGTACGCTGAGACGGCTGTTAGCGGGGAAGGCGGGCGCTTCAATCGCGCCCATCATCAGACGCAGAATCACCAGTACGATCAATGGGCTGGCGAACAGATAGATCGTTCCCTGAAACATGGTGACGATCGACCAGCCAATCAGCGCGCAGCCGTAAACCAGCCGCGAACCATATTTATCCAGCAGCCAGCCGCCGGGTATTTGCATAATGACGTAGGAGATACCAAAAACTGAAAAGGCCAGCCCCATCGCCTCGGGATCAAAGCCTAACTCTTTGCTCATAATAGGCGCGACGACGGACAGCGTTGCCCGGTCGGCATAATTAAATACGGTAGCCAGAAATAAAAACAGTAATATGCCGTAACGCACGTTGCTGCGTTTTAAGGGGGTAGTCATCTTCAACTCCTTTGCAGGGTTGTTTATTGTGGGTACAGTCAATAAGAGGTATTTCCCCGGCAGGGCTACAGGTTTTCAGTCATCTGCGGACCGGTAGCCCTTACGCCGCCATCCGGGGAATTCGGTTAAGGGCGTTTACCAAACTCGCAGCTTTGCTGGGTCCAGCGGCGGGCCTGTTCGCTCAGGGTAAAGCCCAGACCGTGGCGTTCGGAAACCCACATCCGCCCGTCGCGCAGCTCCAGCTGTTCGTTAAACAGCGGATTCAGCCACTCGAAGTGCTCCAGCCACGGCTCGAGCGGGTAGGCGGCGGCGAGATGCAGGTGTACCTCCATCGCAAAGTGCGGGGCCAGCTTGCGACCGTGCTTCGCCGCCAGATCCATAATCTTCAGAAACGGGGAGATCCCGCCGACGCGCGGCGCATCCGGCTGGACAAAGTCGCTGGCGTTGCCGAGGATAAGCTGCTCATGTTCGCGGAAGCTGGTCAGCATCTCGCCGGTGGCAATCGGCGTATCCAGCGCGGCGGCGAGCTGCGCGTGGCCTTCAACATCGTAGGCGTCAAGGGGCTCTTCAATCCAGATCAGATTGAACTGCTCCATTTTGCGCCCCATGCGGATAGCGGTTTCGCGATCCCACTGCTGGTTGGCGTCCACCATCAGCGGGAAGTCATCGCCCAGCACCTCACGCACCGCCGTCAGGCGACGAATATCTTCGGCGGTATTCGGCTGACCAACCTTCAGCTTAATCCCGCCAATCCCGTTCTCACGGGAGATAGCCACGTTTTTTAACACCTGATCCAGCGGCGTATGCAGGAAGCCGCCGGAGGTGTTGTAGCACTGAACGGAATCGCGGTGCGAGCCCAGCAGTTTCGCCAGCGGTAGTCCGGCGCGTTTGGCTTTCATATCCCACAGCGCAATATCAAGAGGGGAGATGGCCTGTACCGCCATACCGCTGCGGCCAACGGATGCGCCGGCCCACAGTAGTTTGGTGTAGATCTTGTCGATATCGTTCGGATCTTCGCCGAGCAGATTATCGGCGATCTCTTTGGCGTGGGCGTAAATGCCCTGGCCGCCCGCACGCTTGGAATAGCTGAAGCCAACGCCTTCAAAGCCGTCCCGGGAGCGGATTTCCGCGATGATGATCGCCACTTCGGTAAGCGGTTTTTGCCGACCGGTCAGAACCTTTGCATCGCTAACGGGGGTCGCCAGCGGCAGAAAGGCCAGCGACAGTTTGACGTGTTCAATGCGGTCGCCGGTTTCAGCGGCGGTTTTGACGCCGGAAGCTTTGGCGTAGGTCACGGACTCGGAATTAGCGCTCGAGGTCATAGTCAGTTCCTTTTTAGTGATAAAATGTTTGCGCTAACATTTTTAATCCTGAAATTGTCCTGGCGCTACGACAGTGATTTTAATTTGTACAAACGATCACAATTAGCGGTTATAAAGGGTAAAATTATGCAGCGCAGGTCACGATCCAAAAAGGTTTGTGAAAAATCACAAATAAAAATGATAGCGATAACATTTTGTGTTTCAGGTATTTGATTCTATTGGGGATGTCGAGGTGAGCGCTGGCAATTGCGCGGGCCATCATCAATAATGGCCACAGAAAACGACTCAACACAGGGGCTTAGTCGTGAAAAGCAGAAAACCGACGCGCGCGCCGACGCTGGATGACGTAGCCCGTAGCGCCGGATTGTCGTCGATGACGGTCAGCCGGGCGCTGAATACGCCGCAGCTGGTGAGGCCAAAAACGGTCGAGAAAGTGATGCAGGCGGTGCAGGCAACGGGCTATATCCCTAACGCGCTGGCCGGCGGCCTGGCCTCCAGGCGCAGCAAGCTGGTGGCCGTGGTGGTGCCGCAAATCAATAACAATATGTTTGTCGATACCATCCAGGCGCTGAGCGATACCCTGGCGGCGCGCGGCTACCATATGCTGCTGTGCGTGGCGGGCTACAGCCGGCAGACCGAAGCCGAGCTGGTAGCAACCTTACTCTCCCGGCGTCCGGATGGCGTGGTATTGACCGGCATTCAGCACGCCCCGGCGCTGAAGAAGACGATCCTCAACGCCGCCACGCCGGTGGTGGAAATCTGGGATCTCACCCCGACGCCGCTGGATATGCTGGTCGGTTTTTCGCATGAAAAAGTCGGCGAAACCATTGGCGAGTACCTGCTGGAAAAAGGCTACCGCCGCCCGGGTCTGCTGTGGGCCGGCGATGCGCGCGCGACGTTACGAAAGCAGGGGCTCCGCGCCCGGCTGGCCAAAAACGGCATTGACGATGCGCCGCAGGTCGAGGTGCCGCTTCCGGCATCGCTGGCGCTGGGGCGTCGCGGGCTGGCCGAGCTGCTCGCCGGCGGCGAGTTTGACGTTATCGTCTGCAGCTCCGATACCCTTGCCCAGGGGGCGATTATGGAAGCCGAAAGCCGGGGGCTGCGCGTGCCGCAGGATCTGGCGGTGATCGGTTTTGGCGATCTGGACTTCGCCGCCAGCAACCGTCCGGCCATCACCACCGTCAGCGTCGACCGGCATGCCATCGGCGAGCAGGCGGCCACGCTGCTTGCCGACCGCATAGAAGGCGGAGAAGAACGGGAAGCGATTATTGATATCGGCTTTCACCTGGTGGCGCGCGAGTCGGCGTAGCTTTGCCGTTTCGCATGTGCGAGGGGGCCTCAATAGCGGCATGGCGTAATCAAATCTATACTGCAAAATTGCTAAACCCGTCGCCGCTCTGTTCCTGAGCGGCAAATTCATCGAGGGCGCAGAATATGATCACCGTCTATGGCGTACCCGGCTGGGGCTCAACAATTAGCGAACTGATGCTGACGCTGGCCGATCTCCCGTACCATTTTGTTAACGTTGAGGGCTTTGACCAGCCGGGCCCGCAGCGCGACCGCCTCAAAAAGATAAACCCGCTGTGTCAGGTGCCGACCCTGACGCTTGCAGACGGCAGCGTGATGACCGAATCCGCGGCGATTGCCCTGATGATCCTCGACGTTCGACCGGATCTGGCTCCGGCGCCGGGATCGCCGCAGCGGCATGCCTTTCAGCGTCTGCTCATCTGGCTGGTGGCGAACGTCTATCCCACCTTTACCTTTGCGGATTACCCGGAGCGCTGGGCCGCCGATGCGCCAGACCAGCTGCGGGAAAGCTGCATCAGCTATCGCAAATCGCTCTATCTATGGCTGGAGGAGCAGCTTGCCGCCGCGCCGTATGCGCTGGGGACGGAAATAACCCTGCTGGACTGCTATATTGCGGCGATGTGCGCCTGGGGCCCGCGCCGGGAGTGGTTTGCGGCGCAGACGCCAAAATTCGTCGCCGTGGCGGATGCGGTGTATCGCCATCCCAAACTCGAAGCCGTTCTGCGCCGCAACGAGCTGATTTAAAGCACAAAAAGCGATCCGGATTATGCTAGTTTTATCGTCCAGACAATAAAGGAGCCTGCTATGCCGCACGTTGATATTAAATGTTTTCCCCGCGACCTGAATGATGAACAAAAAGCGGCGCTGGCCGCCGATATTACCGAGGTGTTGATTCGCCATCTCAACAGCAAAGAGAGTTCAGTGAGCGTGGCCCTGAAGCAGGTTGAGCCGAGCGACTGGCAGCAGGTGTGGGACAGCGAAATCGCCCCGCAGATGGAACAGTTGATTAAGAAACCGGGCTATAGCATGTAACCCGGTTTCTTTCCCGGAGGCGATGCTGCGCATCTGTCCGGGCTACGCGTTCCCGGTGATCTGCGGTCCGGTAGCCCGGGCAAGGCGCTCTGCGCCGCCCCCGGGAGAGGGGCACTGAAGCGAAGTCATGAGCGATACATCTTGTCATGGGTAAACGCGTCACCATGTACAGGGTACATAAAACTCCTTGATTAATGTACCCTGTACATGTATTTTGTCTGGTAAGTCGTAAGGACATCAGGGAATGAGATGTTTACTTTTATTGAACTACAAGGTTTCAGTAAACGACGCCAGGCGCTGTTACCGGATGATGAATTTCGGGCCTTCCAGGAAATCCTGATCAATGATCCTGAGGCAGGTGACACCATTTCGGGAACCGGAGGTTTTCGTAAAATCCGCTGGAGTCGTCCCGGAACGGGAAAGCGCGGCGGCGTGCGGGTGATTTACTATAATGTAACGATAAAGGGAAGAATCTACCTGGCGCTCATCTATCCTAAAAATGAACAGGATGAGTTAAGCCAGGAGCAGAAAAAGATGTTAAGGCAGGTTGCTGAGTTATTAAACTAGCCAATAAACATGAAGTGAGGCTGAGCTATTAATGATCGATACATTGATAGCGCCAGAGAGCCAACTGAGGTGTGTATGAAAGACGAATTGTTTGCCGATCTGCTGGCTAGTGCAGAAGAAATGGTCAGGATTGAGAAGGGTGAACAAACGCCGAAGGTGCACCACGTTCATACCTTCAGCGAAGTTGATGTGAAAGCGATACGCGAAGCCACAGGTTTAAAACAGCAGGACTTCGCCGCCGCCGTTGGCGTTAGCTATGAGCTGGTTAAAAGCTGGGAAACGAAACGACGTCATCCAACCGGTGCATCCAGAAAGCTGCTTTTATTGCTTCAGGGCAATCCATTGATTATCAACTTGTTGAAGGTTATTTGAAACGTTATTCTTCGCAAGGAAAATGACAGAGTTTGCCCCATTTCGTAACCAGGGCCTTTAAAAAGGAGAGTATTACGTATGGAAACCAATGATTCTATTTTGACAGAAGTCGAGAAATACAGCGCTCATATTTTATGGTTTTTATTTTGTTAGTTTAATGTACTTCATACTGTACTGGCATAGTGACAAAGTAACCGCGAGTGTTTAAATAAACCCGTCCAGGCGTTTACCCCGGACGGGCTATTTTATTAAAACCAAATCTCCGTCTGCACGCCGAAGTTCCAGTTCCCCCCGGCGGTAAAGCCTTTACTGCCGAAATCATCGTTGATCGCGTAGCGATCCAGATCTTTATCCCAGTTCATCCACGTAACAAAGAAACGTATCTCCGGCCGCGCTTTAATATCCAATACATCGCCCACTTTAAACGTCGGGGCGAAGGTCAGCTTGTAAAAATCGCCGCTCACCGCCTGGTATTGATGCACGCCGCTGTCGTAGCGATAGGTTCGTCCGTTGGGATTCAGGTCCATATATTGCCAGGACGCCTCGTACAGCAGGGCGAAGTTGCGGGTGATCCCCTGAGAAACCCGCAGGTTGAAGGTTGCCCAATCGTAGCGGTCCCCGTCGCGATAGCGGTCTTCGCTATGCTGGGCGATAACCGATGGCGCAAGCTGCCAGTTTTTCCCCAGCGGCAAAATACCGTATGACGCAAAGCGCAGAGATTTGGCGTTTTCGGTAAGATCGCCGTCGCTGCCCGGCTGCCGCGCTTCGGCGCCCAGCCCGCCGCCGTACTGCAGGGCGCTCTCCGATACGCCCGGCGCGAGGCCATAGAATTGCTGTTTGTCGTGATACGCCAGCATCGCGTAGTAGCCGTTTTTCGCCGTATTATCGCTGCGCAGGGCGTAGCTGCCGGTCGTCGACGTCGTATCTTTCAGGTCATCGTTACCCTGGGCGGTCATCGCCGTGGTCATCAGCTGCCAGTTGTTCCAGAAGTGGTTGGCGGTAAACATCAGGTTCTGTATATCGTTATCCTGATAGTTATCGCTGCCCAATTCGCCAAAGCTGCGCGCATAGACCGAGTAATCGCCGCGCAGCGTGCTGTTCCAGTTGACGTCATTGATCCCGCCGCCGGTACCGCCGAGGAACATAATATCGCTATCGGTAAAGTGGATATCGAAGTTATCGCGGTCGAAACGCTTGCCCGCCCAGATGGAGGCGCTCCTGAACGGCCCGGAAAAATCGGCGAAATTACCCATCTCGACGTACAGCTGACGCACGTTCAGATGGTGACTGTCGTTATCCTGCACCCACGGATCCGGGTTGGTCGCGCCGTCGGCAAGCATGGTTTTAAAGTGCGCCCACGACCCGTCGCTGAAGGTCATTTTTTTGCCGAAGCTGAGCTCCACGTAGTTATCTTTCTCATTGCCGAGACGGCCAACGTGGGCGTCACCGTTGAGCGAACTGGCCGGCGAGATCCCCGGACCGCCGCGCGCGCCTTTGCCGTGGCTGTTGACCAGCATTCCGGAGCGGGCGTAGGCGTTAAATTCAAAACCGTCGGTAAGGCGGGTTTTCGCCAGCTGTTTGTCGGCAGCCTGCTGCTTTTGCTCCGTGGCATCGGTGCGCTGGCTTAACGTCTGCACCTGTTTTTCCGCCGCCGCCGCACGCTGTTCTGCCGCGCTGGTGCGCAGCTCCGCCTGCTGCGCCCGACGTTTAGCCTCTCCGGCCTCCTGCTCCGCATGATTAAGCCGGGCCTCCAGCAGCGCCAGCCGTTGTTCGACGGTGAGCGGGGCCGCATTTGCGCCGTAAGCCGAAAAAAGGGCGCAGCAAACCGCCGCGCTAATCAAAGAGATACGCATATTAATCCTTATTTTTTTCAGAGGTATGAAGGGTGTGCTGCGCCTTACAGGGCGTGGTTTTCTCCGGCGACTGACGACGCGTCCGACGGCGCGCGGCGTCCGGCATCAAGGTCGGCGCGGATCTGTTCATACTGGTCGTCGAGGCGATAGAAGCGGCCAATCCACAGCATTGAGGCGACAATCAGCAGCGCCGGGATATAGAGGTAGCAGGCTTTTATCGCCAGCATCGCGCCGTCGCTTTGGGCCTGGTTGGCGATATAGCCGCCGGATGAGAGCAGTACCCCGGTAATAGCGCCCGCGCCCGCCATAGCCACCTTGCCAAGAAAGCCGTTGATAGAGGTCAAAATGCCGGCGGTATTGATGCCGGTTTTCCACACCCCGTAATCCACCGGATCGGCCTGCATGGAGAAGTAAATTGCCGTGCGCTGTCCGGCGCCAAGCGATAGCACCACCGCACCGGCAACCAGGCCCCAGCTGTTAACGCCTGCCGCCATCATCATGCCCATGCCGACCAGGTTGATCGCGCTGGCGACCAGATAAACGTGGCGCTTTTTCATCCGGCTGGCGAGCAGCGGCACGGTGAGGGTACCCAGCAGAGGAACGAAGGTGGAGATCCCGGCGACGATCGCCGTGAGATCGTTATTGCCGACGTAATAATGGAAAAAGTAGACCAGCGCCCCGGTCTGGAAGAAAAACGCGCCCCACATCAGGAAAATATTGATGGCGAAGACGAACCACGGCCGGTTGGCGCGCAGGCTGACCCAGGCGCGTTTTAAGGTCATGCGCTCCTGCGTAATGCTGATATTTTCCTTAACGTTCCGGAAGCTCACCAGCAGGAAGAAGGTGGCAATAACGCCGAAAACCACCGCCGTGTAGAAGAAGCCGTGCTGCTGATTGCCTTTCCCCAGCGCGCCAACCAGCGGCAGAGTGGCGACCGCGACGATGGTCGCGCCGAGCGAGCCGAGCAGAATACGCACCGCCGACAGCGTGGTGCGTTCCCGCGAGTCGTTCGTCAGAAACGGCAGCATGGCGCAGAACGGAATGTTGACGATGGTATAGAGAAACGACAGGCACAGATAGGTGACAAAAGCGTAGATCAGCTTACCGGTGGTGCCGAAATCCGGCACGTAGAAGGCCAGAATACACAGCAATCCGAAGGGGATCGCGCCAATAAGCAGATACGGACGACAGCGTCCCCAGCGGGTGGCGGTATTGTCGATAACCAGCCCCATCAGCACGTCGGCAACGCCGTCCACCAGACGCGTCACGAGAAACATCAGGCCAACGTAATAGGCGGGCAGGCCCATCACGTCGGTGTAAAAGAACATCAGATAAAGAGAGATCATCTGCCACACGAGGTTGCAGGAGAGGTCGGCGATGCCATAGCCAAGGCGCTGCCGCCACAGGGTAAAGGTTGTTTCTGCCATAAAAATACACTCGCTTATCGTTGTTGTTAAAGTCCGTACTGGCGAATAAACCAGGCCGGGGTGCAGCTCCACGCATGGCAATAACTGTTTATCAGTTTGCTGCCATAAGGGGAAAAATCAGGATGCGCCGGGTCGAAGATTTCCCAGAAGGTATCGGCGCCGTAGTCGACCATGGCTCCCCAGTAGGCTTTGATCTGCGCAATTGCCTCGTCGCGCAGCCCGCACTGCAGAAGGGCGGCGATATAGTGATGACGCAGATAGGGTGTGTTCATGGCGACCGCGGGGGGATTTTTCTCCAGGTTGCGCATGATCTCCCGGCGCTGCTGCGGCGTGCCGACTTCCGCCAGCACCAGCCAGATTTGCGATGCCCAGGAGACCTGCCGCCGGGCGCCGCTGACGTAAAAGCCCTGCTGCGGGTCCCATAACGCATCGAGGGCCGCCGATTTGAGCTGCTGTAAACGCTGGCGATAGCTGACGGCCAGCTCAGGTTCAAAACGCTCCGCCAGCCAGATAGCGCGCTGCAGGCAGTAAATCAGTACCCCCTGCGCCGCCGCCTGTTTATTCAGCGACGCCTGCCAGTCGATAAACACCCACCAGTCGTCGCTATCGCGCACAACGCCGGAGGCGTCGCAGCGGGTCAGCGCCAGTTCTACCTGACGACGCGCCGTGGGCCACAGCTCGCGGGCCGTGGCCATATCCTCCGCGCTTTGCAGATAGTTGTAGAGGACGTCGACAAAAAACAATGAATAATCAAAAAGAAAGGTATCGTCCGCAATGACATCCGGCTGCACGAACACGTTGGCCGATACCATGCCGTCCTCGCGAGTATGCCCGGCAAAAAGGTACAGGCAGCGGCGCACCAGATCGTGGCGTGCGAAGGTGACATCGTTGACCAGCGCCTGCAGACGTAAATCGCCGAGCCACAGGCGGCGGTCGCGTTTGGGGCCATCTTCAAACACTTCCTGCATGCAGTTTTGCAGGGTCAGCACGGCAACGTTATCAATGGCCCGGAGCTGCGGGTCGGAGGTTGTCGCCGCCGGGCATGCGCCGCTGGCCGAGGTGACCGCGTTAACCTCAATCTGGGTGAACTGCAGGCGAAACTTGCGCGAAACGGCTTTGACCTCCACCTTCAGATAGCGGAAGCAGTAGCGGCGCGGCAGGTCAATTTCGGCGGGCAGGACATCAAGCCACAGATCCTGCTGCTGCAGCCAGCTACTGCTGAGCCAGCCCTGATAGTCGCTGAACGGTTCGCACACTTCGCTCAGCGTTTCGCCGAAGGTCAACTGCAGATGGGCCGGAGCGTCCGGCGGACTCCCGGCGCTCTGGCAGAGAAAATGCAGGTAGCCAACGTAGTGGCTGCCAAAATCAATAATGACGCTATCGCCGCTGCTCAGCTCGCGCTGGTAAAACGCGGCCAGGGTGCTCACCGGCTCGGCGCGCCAGCCGAAGAGCGCCGCGGCGTCGGCGTGGGCTTCGACTACCGCGATCGGCGGGTGTGCCTGACGACTCAGCGCGGGCCGGAGCGCCTCGGCGGTACGTAAAAAATTCGGGTGGCGGGTCATCATGACCTGAGAATTATGCTGAATTGCCTGTGACATACTGCGTCCTCTGTGTTGATTTGTCCGCAGCATAAGACGCCGCCGCCCGCGGCAACCACTCTGGCAATGCCAATGCATCTGGCAAAATGGCACTGATAATGAGATGAGCGGGTCGCCGATCACAATTCCATAAATCTTGCTCGTGGCGGCCGGTTAAATGCATTATCTTGCCCCTGCGCCGTATGCCGTTTTGGACCCGATCGATGATGCTAACCGTTGAGTATTATTTCACCCATCCGCAGGATAAGCTGGGAATGTACGCCAGCGATCCGGAAGATAATAGCCATGAACATAGTCACGAGTTTGCTGAACTGGTGATCGTTGAAGAAGGGCACGGCTTACACGTTATTAATGGCCGGCCATTATATATTCAGCAGGGCGACGTTTTTTACGTTCAGCCGGGAGATGTTCACTATTATGATGAGCTGGGAACGCTTAAGTTAATTAACGTATTAATTAACCCACTGGTAGAATTTCATTATTTACAGCCTCTCGACACCTTATTGCAGACGTTCTCCGCACGAAAGGCTTCCTGCTACGGCTGGCTGGCGCCGGATACCCGCCATATCTGCAAGGAATTGGTAGATAAAATATTTTCTGCCGAGCTGCGGCGGGGGCAAAATATTGCCCTGCGCGAAGCCGCCTTTTTCCAGCTGGTGACGACGATTCTGCATGCGGAAACCGAAGCCGAATATAGCACCACCAAATATAAGCTGCATAAATTGCTGACCTGGCTACAGGAGCACTGTTTTGAAGAACATAACTGGCCGCAGCTGGCGGAGAAATTCCACCTGACCACGCGGACCGCTTTTCGCCATATTAAAGAGGCGACGGGATTGACGCCGGATAATTATTTAAAGCGTCTGCGCTTAGTTTCGGCGCGCGTCAAATTACGCGAGACCGATATGACGATTACCGAAGTGGCTTATTTATGCGGTTTTGCCAACAGCAACCACTTTACCACCTTATATAAAAAGGTCTTTGGCCTGACGCCCAGCGAAGATCGGCGGCGTTTGCTGCGCTAGTTCACCTCCCGGAGGCGATGCTGCGCATCTGTCCGGGCTACGCGCCCTCAGCGGTCTGCGGTCCGGTAGCCCGGGCAAGGCGCTGTGCGCCGCCCCCGGGAGAGACGCGCAGGGTGGTGAAGAATTGCCCCGGAGGCGAGCGGGGGCTATTTTTCCGGGGTATTGGCGCGGACGTGGCGGCCGCTGGCAACAAAGTTGCCGGTGCCGAGATGATGGAGGGTATTGATCTTATCGTCGTCGAACTGCCAGCGTCCGCTGACGAACGCGCGCTCATCGGCGGCGGCGGAAACCACTTCGCCAAACAGCGTATCGTACTGCTCCTGAGCCGCCGTTGCCGGCAGCAGTCGGCACTCCATCCATGCAAGACACTTCTCTTCAATCAGCGGCAAGCCCAGCTCCGGACCTTGCACGACCGGGATGCCGTAAGCGTTAAATTTATCCTCATCGCGTCCGCTGATGCTGCCGACCGCGTAGGTCCAACTGGCGGCCTCGACGCCGGGAACGACGATGCCAAATGCGCCGTTGCGCTCAATAATTTCCCGCGTCCAGGCGCTTTTATCTACCACGATGGCCAGCCTCGGCGGAGCGAACTCCACCGGCATCGACCACGCGGCGGCCATGACGTTGCGGCGTTGAGAGTGGGCGTCATAGCTGGTTATCAAAATTGTTGGGCCATGGTTGAGCAGGCGACTGGCGTACTGAAGTTCCACGTGGCGAAAACGGCTCATATGCGTTCCTTGGTAAATGGGTCTGATGCCAGACAACACGTTAATCCGCAATGAAAATGTAATCAATACGTCATCGAGGGTCCCTATAGTCGGCGTCACTAAGTCCCAAAGAGGATAACAATATGTTAGCTCCCCTGAATTTGTCTCAGGTGAGCGCGCGCCGGCGGATGTTGACCGCGGGCAGAGTCTCGCTTTCCCAACGGGAGGGCGATAATGCGCGCGCTTACCAGCATTAAACTCGACGGCGTTTCTTTCGCCTTCGGCGCTCACACCGTGCTTAATCAGATCGATCTGCATATCGATGCGGGCAGCATTGTTGCGCTGCTGGGGCCTTCTGGCTGCGGTAAAAGCACGCTGCTGCGTCTGCTCGCCGGATTAACCGTACCCGCCAGCGGCAGCATTCACTTTGGCGATCGCCTGGTGGCGAAAACCGGCTGGGGCTTGCCGCCGGAGCAGCGCGATCTCGGTATGGTCTTTCAGGATTACGCCCTGTGGCCGCACATGACGGCGGCGCAGAACGTGGCTTTCCCGCTGCGTATGCGCGGCGTCGGGCGTCAGCAGCGACAGCAACGGGTCGAGGAGGCGCTGGCGATGGTTGGTCTCAGCGGCTTCGCCGACCGCAAACCGTCGGGCCTTTCCGGCGGTCAGCAGCAGCGCGTTGCGCTGGCCCGCGCCATCGTCGCAGAACCGCGCGTGCTGCTGTTCGATGAGCCGCTCTCCAATCTCGACAGCGAGCTGCGCGAGTCGCTGTGCCTCGAAATGAGCGGCCTGCTGCGCCAGCTGGGCATCACTGCCGTCTACGTCACCCACGACCGTCGCGAAGCCGAGCTGCTGGCCGACAAGATTATTCATTTATCTGCGGGCTGCATTGCCGCCGTCCGCGCCGTGACTTCAACCTCAGGGGAATCCGTATGAAAACCGTTATCACCGTTACCAAAGGAGCCGCGCTCGCGATGATGTTGTCCGCCACCACGATCTCCAGCGCCCAGGCGCTCACCGTCTACACCGCCGGGCCGGGCTCGCTGGCGAAAAACCTTGCCAGCGGCTATGAGAAGAAAACCGGCGTTAAGGTGAATATTTTCCAGGCCACCACCGGTAAGGTGATGGCGCGTCTCGAGGCCGAGCAGGCTAACCCGCAGGCGGATGTGCTGATTTCCGCCTCGTGGGATACGGCGGAAGATTTGCATCACCGCGGCTGGCTGCTGCCGTATCAGAGCGCCAATGCCGATAAAGTCCCGGCGAACCTGAAATCCGCCGATTACGTTGCTCAGGGTATTTCGGCCCTGGGGATCGTCTGGAATACCAAAAGCGGCACCCCGGAGCCGAAAGAGTGGCGCGACCTGACCGAAGCGGCGTTCAAAGACAAAGTGACGACGCCGGACCCGGCACTTTCCGGCGCGTCGCTGGATTTGCTGATCGGGTTACAGAATGGCATGGGCGATAAAGCCTGGGCGCTGTTTGATGCGTTAAAGAAGAATGGCATGGTGGTCAGCGGGCCGAACGCCCAGGCGGTAACGCCGGTGATGCAGGGGGCGAAAGCGGCGGTATTCGGCGCGGTTGATTATGTCTCTTACGGCAATATCCATCAGGGCGAATCGCTAAAGGTGATTTTCCCGGCCAGCGGCACGGTCATTGCACCGCGGCCGATGATGATCCTCAAAACCAGCCAGCATGCTGACGACGCAAAAGCCTTCGTTGATTATGTGCTGTCGCCGGAAGGCCAGGCGCTGGTCGCCGACGCCTGGCTTATGCCCGCCCGCAGCGATGTTCCGGCGAAGCGCCCGCTGCTCAACGAGCTGAAAATATTGCCGACCGCAGGCGAGGGCAATAGCGAACGTAGCGCGGTGCTTTCCCGCTTTAATACGCTTTTCGCCCAGTAAACCGACTTTTCCCCCGGGCTTCGAAAGTTGGCTCGGGCACATTCCCGGAGGCGGCGCTGGCGCGCCTGTCGGGGCTACCGGACCGCAGACGGCTGTGACCCCGTAGCCCGGCTAAGCGTAGCGCGAGCCGGGTAAGATCGTATCCAGGAAAATACCGTGAAACAGAGACTTATTTCAGCGGGTACGCTGGCGGCGCTGCTGGTGCTGGTGGCATTGCCGCTGCTGTTTATTGTCCTCCAGGCAATTTTTCCCCAGTTTAGCGCCGGTTCGCTGGGCGGCGCGTTTAGCGGCGTATCAACGCTGATTGCCGACCCGCAGCTGCCGACGATGCTCGGCGGTACCCTGTGGGTGGCCTGCGGCGTGGCGCTGATGAGCATGGTCATCGGTCTACCGCTGGGCGTCTTGCGCGGATTGTTTACTATCCCGCTGCCGCGGCTGTGGGATCTGCTCTTTCTGATCCCGTTTCTGACGCCGCCCTATATTGCCGCGCTGTCGTGGATGCTGATGCTGCAAAGTCATGGCTATCTCCAGCAGCTGACCGGCTGGGATCTCAACGATCTGTTTTTTAGCCGCATCGGGATCGTGCTGGTGATGACCCTCAATATCTTTCCGGTGGTCTACTTCGCCGTCTCGCGCAGCCTGTTGGCCAGCGGTCAGCGGCTGGCGATTGTCGCCCGGGTGCACGGCGCCAGCGCCTGGCGAGCGTTCTGGCACATCACGCTGCCGATGCTTTCTCCGGCTCTGGCGGCGGGGATGCTGCTGGCGTTTACCCTGGCCATTGAAGAGTACGGCGTTCCGGCGGCCCTGGGGGCGCGGGCAGGGCTGGTCATGCTGACCGTAGGCATTGAGAAAAAGCTCGCCGACTGGCCTGTCGATCTGCCCGGCGCGTCGCTGCTTTCGCTGCTGCTGATCGCGGTGGCGCTGCTGGCCTGGTGGCTGCAAAAACGGCTGACCGGCGATAAAGAGGTCACCAGCGTCACCGGCAAGCCGGGAGAGAATAGCGGGGCGGAGTTGGGCTGGCTGACGCTTCCGGCGGTGCTAGTGATGGCGGGCGTCGGGGGGCTGGCGGTGGTGATGCCGGGCGCGTCGATGGTGCTGACCAGCCTGATGAGCACGCTGTCGGGCGGTATCCACGCTGACAATGTTACCCTTCGTCATTTTGCCGCGCTGTTTGCTCAGCAGGGCGACGCGCTGTCGGCACTGGCAACCAGCCTTTCGCTGGCGCTGGCTTCGGCAGGGGTTGTCGGCCTGGTGGGGCTGCTCGCCGCCTGGCTGGTTGTGGTGCAAAAAATCAAGGGGAGCGCCTTTGTTGATGCGCTATCGCTGCTGCCGGCGGCGCTGCCGGGCGTGGTGGTGGGCGTCGGGCTGATTCTGCTGTGGAACCAGCCGTTCTGGCCGGTGTCCCCCTACAACACCTGGTTTATGCTGCTGCTTTCCTACTGCTGTCTGCTGCTGCCCTGGCCGGTGCGCTACGTCAGCAGCGCGCTGCGTCAGCTTGGCAATAATCTCGAACCCGCGGCGCGGGTGCACGGCGCAACGGCCCTGCAGGCGCTGCGTCTGATCGTTCTGCCGCTGGTCTTTCCGGCGCTGCTGGCGGCGATGCTGATGGTGTTCGCCGTTGCCTCCCGCGAGCTGGTGACCTCGTTGCTGCTTGCGCCGGCCGGGACGCAAACCGTCTCGGTGTTTATCTGGCGCCAGTTTGAGCAGGGCTCGGCGGGAGAGGGAATGGCAATGGCATCGCTGACGCTCTTTACCGGTCTGGGGCTGATGCTCTGCGCGCTGGCGCTGATGCAGCGGGGCACGCGCGGATAAATACGATCGCACAAAATAGCTGGTCAGGCGGGAAAAACAGGCTATAAATGTCGGACACCGATTGCTGGAGGCATTGATGAGTCCCTTTTTAAGCGCCTATTTTTCTCGTCTGGGCTGGACGGGCACCCCGGATGTTTCACTTCACACCCTGCGCGAACTGCATATTCACCATAACGGCGCGATCCCCTTTGAAAATCTGGATGTGCTGCTGCCCAGAGAGATACATCTCGACGATCGCACCCTCGAAGAGAAGCTGATTCACGGTCGTCGCGGCGGCTACTGCTTCGAGCAAAACGGCCTGCTGGAAAGAGCGCTGCGCGAGATCGGCTTTACCGTGCGCAGCCTTCTGGGGCGCGTGGTGCTGGCCAATCCTCCGCATATGCCGCCGCGTACCCATCGGCTGCTGCTGGTGGAGGTGGAGGGAGAACGCTGGATTGCCGACGTTGGTTTCGGCGGCCAGACCTTGACCGCGCCGATTAAGCTGCTGGCGGATATAGAACAATCCACCCCGCACGGCGAATATCGCCTGATTTACGAAGGGGAAGAGTGGGCGCTGCAGTTCAGCCATCACGGCCACTGGCAGTCGATGTACCATTTTGATTTAGGTCGCCAGTACGCTTCCGACTATGTGATGGGCAACTTCTGGTCGGCGCACTGGCCGCAGTCGCACTTCCGCCATCATCTGCTGATGTGCCGCCACTTGCCGGACGGCGGCAAAATGACGCTGACCAATTTCCACTTTACCCATTGGGATAAAAACCACGTAGTCGAAAAGCTCGATTTAGCGGACGTTCCGGCGCTGTATGAGGCGCTGCAAACGCGTTTTGGCCTCGGCGTGGATGATGCCAAATACGGCTTTAGCGAAGCGGAGCTGGCGGCGGTGATGGCGGCGTTTGATACCCATCCCGAGGCCGGAAAATAAATATCGTACAGGAACCGTTGGCTGGATAAGGGGTGACTGTCAAACGGGGATGTTACCCGGCTTGCGCTACGCTTAGCCGGGCTACGGGGCGCTCCTGTCGCCCGGGGTTAGGCGTTTTTGCCGCGACCCGGGATGATTACGGATTTTGCTCAGCGTCTTGAACGTACCACCTGGTAGCGGCGGGTGAAATATTCAAACGGCGCGCTCCACACGTGAACCAGCCGGGTGAACGGGAACAGCAGGAAAATCGTCATCCCCAGCACCAGATGCACGCGGAAAACAAAGGCCACGCCGCTGAGCATTTCTGACGAGCCGCCGCGGAAGGTGACGATGCCCTGCGCCCAGCCCACCAGCTTCATCATTTCACTGCCGTCCGGATACTGCGCCGAGAAAGGGATGGTGCTCAGCCCGAGCAGGCACTGAATCAGCAGAATGCTCATGATGATGATGTCCGGCGCGGTCGAGGTGGCGCGAACGCGCTGGTTGGTCAGACGACGCCAGAGCAAACCGGCGCCGCCAATCAGCGTCAGGACGCCGCAGACGCCGCCGAGCACCATCGCCATCTGCTGCTTGACCGCAATGGGTAAAAACCAGGCATACATCCAGTGCGGCGTTAACATGCCGAACAGATGGCCAAAGAAAATGCCGAGTATGCCGATATGGAACAGATTCGACCAGATCACCATCCCGCGTTTATCCAGCATCTGGCTGGAGGAGGCGCGCCAGGTGTACTGGCCGTAGTCATAGCGCAGCCAGCTGCCGAGAAAAAAGACCGTCGCGCAGATGTAGGGGTAGATGTCGTAAAAAAAGACGTTCAGATACTGTATCATTTCGGGCCTCCCGCGCTGACGTCGACGTACTGCGGCGCCACGTCCTGGCTAAAGCGTCGTTGATATTGCTGTAACGGTGAGCTGTCACAGGCCGTGGCGTTGTCTTCGATAAATTTCACCTGTTCTTCTTCCCAGACCGCATCCAGCGCCTGCCGGGTGTCATCGCGGGACTCGTTGTTGACCTGCTGCGTGACACTGTCACTTGATAGCGGGATCCCGCCGAGGCTGAGCAGGGCGTCAAACAGCTGATACCAGGGGACACCGCGCTGCTTCAGCCGCCCGCCCAGCAGCGCCAGAATCGGCGCGACGTTTTGCAGACCTTCGCGCGCTTCGTTTTCCGGCAGGATGCTGAGGTATTCCAGATACAGCGGCAGGTGGTCGGGAAGCTCGCGACAGTTGAGCACCAGGCCCGCCTTTTCATACTGAGCGAGCAGGTCGACCATCGCCTGACCGCGGTCGCGAGACTCGGCGTGCACGTGTTCAAACAGCAGTAGCGACGTGGCGCGGCCCCGGTCGAACACTTCGCACCATTCGGCCTGCTTGTCCAGCAGCGGGGCATTCAGCATCTCAGCGGCGAAGTCGTTGAGCACAGGGGCGTCGTGACGCACCATGCTCAGCACCTCGTCCTTGCACTGCCAAAGAAACTCATCCGGGTACTCCATCAGCAGGCCGATCGCTTTGAGGATTTGCATTATTCGCCCTCCGCTTTATCGCGTACTTCGGTGATGTTGATGGCGTCAATGCGGCTACTGTTGAACAGGTTGAATTTGGTGTCGGAGCCGTGGCAGCCGTCGCCGAAGGTAAAGCCGCAGCCGTTGCGCTCGGGGAAGGCGTCGCGCGCCATTTCGCGGTGGCTGGTCGGGATCACGAAGCGGTCCTCGTAGTTGGCGATCGCCAGATAACGGTACATCTCCTCGACCTGTTCAACGCTCAGGCCCACCTCCTCGATGGCGCGAGTATCGGTGACGCCTTCCACCGTTTGCGAGCGCATGTAGTGACGCATCGCCATCATGCGCTTCAGCGCGCGCAGTACCGGGCCGGTATCGCCCGCGCTGAGCATATTGGCGAGATACTGCACCGGAATGCGCAGGCTTTCGATGGCCGGAAGCACGCTGTCGCTTTTCGGCAGACCGCCGGCGTCGGCGTAGGACTGAATCGGCGACAGCGGCGGCACGTACCAGACCATTGGCAGGGTGCGGTATTCCGGATGCAGCGGCAGCGCCAGCTTCCAGTCCATCGCCATTTTGTACACCGGCGAGCGCTGGGCGGCATCAATCACGTTTTGCGGAATCCCCTGTTTCAGCGCTTCTTCAATCACCGCCGGGTCGTGGGGGTTGAGGAACACCTCGCACTGCCGCTCGTAGAGGTCGGTTTCGCGCTCGGTGCTGGCGGCCTCTTCAATGCGGTCGGCGTCGTACAACAGCACGCCGAGGTAGCGGATACGTCCCACGCAGGTTTCGGAACAGACGGTGGGCTGTCCGGACTCGATACGCGGGTAGCAGAAGATGCACTTCTCCGATTTGCCGCTTTTCCAGTTGAAGTAGATTTTCTTGTACGGGCAGCCGCTGATGCACAGACGCCAGCCGCGGCATTTGTCCTGGTCGATCAGCACGATGCCGTCTTCTTCACGCTTGTAGATGGCGCCGCTGGGGCAGGTGGCGACGCAGCTCGGGTTCAGGCAGTGCTCGCACAGGCGCGGCAGATACATCATGAAGGTATTTTCAAACTGGCCGTACATCTCCTTCTGAATCTTGTCGAAGTTACGGTCGCGGGCGCGCTTTTCAAACTCGCCGCCGAGCAGCTCTTCCCAGTTGGGGCCCCAGATAATTTTATCCATCCGCTTGCCGTCGATAAGCGAACGCGGACGGGCGGTGGGCAGGTGTTTTCCCTCCGGCGCGTTGTGCAGATGCTGGTAATCAAAGGTAAAGGGTTCATAGTAGTCGTCGATCTGCGGTATCACCGGATTGGCGAAAATTTTGGTGATGACGCCCATTTTGCCGCCCAGACGCGGGCGTATTTTGCCATTAACATCGCGCACCCAGCCGCCTTCCCACACCTCCTGATCTTCCCAGTTTTTCGGATAGCCGATGCCCGGTTTGGTTTCGACGTTGTTAAACCAGGCGTATTCCATCCCTTCGCGTCCGGTCCAGACGTTTTTACAGGTGACGGAACAGGTGTGACAGCCGATGCATTTATCGAGATTGAGAACCATACCGACCTGTGAACGTATTTTCATTTTTTCGCCTCCTGTACCCCATCGCGACCTTCGTCATCCAGCCAGTCAATATTTTTCATTTTGCGGATCATGATGAACTCGTCGCGGTTGGAGCCGACGGTGCCGTAGTAGTTGAAACCGTAAGCCAACTGGGCGTAGCCGCCAATCATATGGGTCGGTTTCGGGCACACGCGGGTGACCGAGTTATGGATCCCGCCGCGCCGTCCGGTGACTTCCGAGCCCGGAATATTCATCAGGCGCTCCTGCGCGTGGTACATCATGGTCATCCCCGGCGGTACGCGCTGGCTGACCACCGCGCGGGCGGTGAGCGCGCCGTTGGCGTTGAAGGCCTCGATCCAGTCGTTATCTTCAATACCCAGCTCGCGAGCGTCGGTTTCGCTGATCCACACGATCGGCCCGCCGCGCGACAGGGTCAGCATCAGCAGGTTTTCGCTGTAGGTGGAGTGGATGCCCCATTTCTGGTGCGGCGTCAGGAAATTGAGCGCTTTTTCCGGGAAGCCGTTAGGCGGAATCGCTTTCATCTGGCTGACGCTGCGGGTGTCAATGGGCGGACGATAAACCACCAGGCTTTCGCCAAAGGCGCGCATCCAGGGGTGATCCTGATACAGCTGCTGGCGGCCGGAAAGGGTGCGCCAGGGGATCAGCTCGTGGACGTTGGTATAGCCGGCGTTGTAGGAAACATGCTCGCTCTCGAGGCCGGACCAGGTCGGGCTGGAGATAATTTTGCGCGGCTGGGCCTGAATATCGCGGAAGCGAATTTTTTCATCCTCTTTATTCAGCGCCAGGTGCGTATGCTCGCGGCCGGTAAACTCGCCGAGCGCTTGCCAGGCTTTGACCGCCACCTGGCCGTTGGTTTCCGGGGCGAGGGCGAGGATCACTTCCGAGGCGTCAATGGCGCTGTCGATGCGCGGGCGACCTTTGGCCGGGCCATCAAGCTTGACGTAGTTAAGCTTGCCGAGGAAGTCGACCTCGTTCTGGGTGTTCCAGGTGATGCCTTTACCGCCGTTGCCCAGTTTGTCGAGCAGCGGCCCGAGGGAGGTAAAGCGCTCATACGTCGCCGGATAATCGCGCTCAACGACGGCAATCGACGGCGCGGTTTTACCCGGCGTCAGCTCGCATTCCCCTTTCCGCCAGTCCAGCACGTCGAAGGGCTGCGACAGCTCCGCCGGGGAGTCGTGCTGCAGCGGCACCAGCACAACGTCGGTCTCTTTATCGAGGTGGCCGACGCAGACCTCGGAGAAGGTTTTGGCGATATCTTTGTAAATTTCCCAGTCGCTTTTCGCCTCCCACGCCGGGTCAACGGCGGCGGAGAGCGGGTGGATAAACGGATGCATATCCGAGGTGTTCATATCGTCTTTTTCATACCAGGTGGCGGTCGGCAGAACGATATCGGAGAACAGGCAGGTACTGGACATGCGGAAATCGAGCGTCACCAGCAGGTCGAGCTTGCCTTCGATGGCCGCGGTCTGCCACTCCACCTCTTCGGGCTTCACGTCATCGCTGGCGCCCAGCTCATCGCCCTGAATACCGCTGTCGGTGCCCAGCAGATATTTGAGCATATACTCGTGGCCCTTGCCGGAGGAGCCCAGCAGGTTGGAGCGCCAGATAAACAGATTACGTGGATGATTTTTGCCGTTATCCGGCTGTTCGCAGGCGAAGCGGATCTCGCCGGACTTCAGCGCCCGGGCGGTGTAGTCGGCGGGGGTCAGTCCGGCCGCGGCGGCCTGCGCCTTGATGGTCAGCGGATTGACGCCCAGCTGCGGCGCGGAGGGCAGCCAGCCCATGCGCTCGGCGCGTACGTTAAAGTCGATCAGATGGCCGCTGAATTGGCTGGCATCGGCCAGCGGCGACAGCAGCTCCCGGGCGGTCAGCTTTTCATAGCGCCACTGGCTGGCGTGATTGTAAAAAAAGGAGGTGCTGTTCATCTGGCGCGGCGGACGATTCCAGTCAAGGGCGAACGCCAGCGGCAGCCAGCCGGTTTGCGGACGCAGCTTCTCCTGACCGACATAGTGCGACCAGCCGCCGCCGCTCTGGCCGACGCAGCCGCAGAATACCAGCATATTGATCATCCCCCGGTAGTTCATATCCATGTGGTACCAGTGGTTGACGCCGGCGCCGAGGATAATCATCGACCGTCCGTGGGTTTTATGCGCGGTATCGGCGAATTCACGGGCGATCTGCTCGATGTGCTGGCGCGGGACGCCGGTAATCTGTTCGGCCCACGCCGGGGTATAGGCTTTCATCTCGCTGAAGTCCTGCGCGGCGTTGGGATCGTCTAAACCGCGATCGAGTCCGTAGTTGGCGAGAATCAGATCGTAGACGCTAACCACCAGGCCGGATTCACCGTTGGCCAGCGGGAGCTGCTTAACCGGCAGCTGATGCAGCGTCACCGGATCCTGCTTGATGCTGCGAAAGTGCGGGTTTTCGTTGCCGCCGAAGTAGGGAAAGCCCACCGTCACCACGTCGTCACGGCTATCCAGCAGCGATAGTTTGAGTTCAATGGCTTGCCCGGCGGCCTGCTGTTCAAGGTTCCATTTGCCTTTCTCTCCCCAGCGGAAGCCAATCGAACCGTTGGGCGCCACCAGTTCACCAGCGCTGTTATAGGCGACGGTTTTCCACTCCGGGTTATTGCTTTCGCCCAGCCCGTCAACCAGATCGGCGGCGCGGACCATCCTGCCGGGAACGTAGAAACCCTCCTCGCGACGCTCAAGCATCACCAGCATCGGCATATCGGTGTAGGTGCGGCAGTAGTTGAGGAAATAATCGCTCGGGTTATCAAGGTGAAACGTTTTGAGGATCGCGTGGCCCATCGCCATGGCCAGCGCGCTGTCGGTACCCTGTTTCGGCGCCAGCCACTGGTCGCTGAGCTTGGCTACCTCCGAAAAGTCCGGGGTAATCGCGATGGTTTTGGTGCCCTTGTAGCGCACTTCCGTAAAGAAGTGGGCGTCCGGGGTTCGGGTCTGCGGGACGTTGGAGCCCCAGGCGATAATATAGCTGGAGTTGTACCAGTCGGCGGACTCGGGAACGTCGGTCTGCTCGCCCCAGGTCATTGGCGAGGCGGGGGGAAGGTCGCAGTACCAGTCGTAGAAGCTCAGGCAGGTGCCGCCGAGCAGCGACAGATACCGGGTGCCGGCGGCGTAAGAGACCATCGACATCGCCGGGATCGGCGAAAAGCCCGCCACGCGGTCCGGGCCGTAGTTTTTGATGGTCCAGACGTTGGCGGCGGCAATCAGCTGGTTCAGCTCCTTCCAGCTTGAACGGATAAACCCGCCTTTGCCGCGTACCTGCTTGTAGCTGAGGGTTTTGACCGGGTCCTGCATGATGCTGTCCCACGCCTGCACCGGGTCCGGGTGCTGAGCCAGCGCTTCGCGCCATAGCGCAATCAGCCGCTTGCGCGCCAGCGGATACTTCAGGCGGTTAGCGCTGTAGAGGTACCAGGAGTAGCTTGCGCCGCGCGGGCAGCCGCGGGGTTCGTGGTTGGGCAGGTCCGGGCGGGTGCGGGGGTAGTCCGTTTGCTGAGTTTCCCAGGTGACCAGCCCGTTTTTGACGTAAATTTTCCAGCTGCAGGAGCCTGTGCAGTTCACGCCGTGCGTTGAGCGGACGATTTTGTCGAACTGCCAGCGCTGACGGTAGCTGTCTTCCCAGTCGCGGTTGGTGTTGTACACCTGACCGTGGCCGTTGGCAAAGCTCTCGCCTTTCTGCTTAAAGTAGCGAAAGCGATCCAGTAGTTTACTCATGACCTTCCTCCTGCTCCGATAATGTCCGGCCTGAAAAGACCGTACGATCCCCAGGCCGGATAGGGCGTCAGCCGCCATCCGATGAATATGCCGTTATTGTTTTGCCGGTTTACGACGGCCGTAGACCAGCCAGGTCACCAGCACGCAAACCACGTAGAAAACCAGGAAGACCTTCATCGCCCCGACCGGGGAGCCGGTCATCGCCAGCGAGGTACCGAAGGCTTTAGGGATAAAGAAACCACCAATCGCGCCGATGGCGGAGATAAAGCCGAGCGCCGCCGCGGTGTCGGTCACCGCTTCGTGCTGGGCCTGTTCGTCGCTGCCGCCGCGTTTCTTCACGCTGTCGAGGGTGATTTGGCGAAAGATCACGGCGATCATCTGGAAGGTGGAACCGCTGCCGAGACCGGCGGTCAGGAACAGCCCCATAAACACCACGTAAAAGGCGAGAAAACTGCCTGAGCCGCTGCCGGGGAGGGTGAGAAACAGCAGGCCGGTGAACAGCGCCATCAGCACAAAGTTCACCAGCGTGACCCGTACGCCGCCGAGACGGTCGGATATAATCCCGCCGAAAGAACGCGCCAGCGCGCCGATAAACGGCCCGAAGAAGGCCAGCTTAAGGATGTTAACATCAGGGAACTGCGTTTTCGCCAGCATGGCGAAACCGGCGGAGAAGCCGATAAACGAGCCAAAGGTGGCCAAATAGAGTAGGCTCAGCAGCCACATATGCGGGCGTTTCAGCACCGGCAGCTGCTCGCGAATCGAAGCCTTTGAGCTGGCGATGTCGTTCATTCCTACCCAGGCGGCGAAGGTGGCTATCACCAGCAGCGGAACCCAGACGAGGGCGGCGTTGCTCAGCGCGAGAAGAGAGCCATCCTCCTGAGGCACGCCATGGATGCCAAGAAAAGCGAAGATGGGAAGATAAATCGCCGCCGGCGCGATCATCTGCATCACGCTGACGCCGAGATTGCCGAGGCCGCCGTTGATACCCAGCGCGCTGCCCTGTTTCGCTTTGGGAAAGAAAAAACTGATATTTCCCATGCTGGAAGCAAAGTTCGCGCCGGCAAAACCGCACAGCAGGGCAATGGTGATAAATACCCAGAATGGAGTAGCGGAGTTTTGAATGGCGACACCCAGCCAGATACAGGGCACCACCAGAATAATCGTGCTTAATACCGTCCAGTAGCGCCCGCCAAATATAGGTACCATAAAGGAGTAGGGGACGCGTAATATTGCGCCGGAAAGCGAGGGCAGAGCGGTTAATAAAAAGAGCTGATCGGTGGTGAAATTAAATCCGACTTTATTGAGATTGACGGCGACGGCGCTGAATAGCATCCAGACGCAAAAGGCGAGTAGCAAACAACCTACGGAAATGCAAAGATTTCTGCGCGCTATTTGCTTTCCCTTATTCTCCCAAAACGCCGCATTTTCTGGTTTCCACTCTTTTAAAAGATAATGATTCTTTTTCTCATTTTTGCTCAGCATATTGCCCTCGAATGAACAGTAACCCGTCAAAAAAGAATAAACTGGTAAAACAGCAAATTAATAAAAGAAATAAAATCAGGGATGGGGATGTATCTGTTGTAATAAATGAAGAATAGATAAGAAAAGCGCGCCGAAAGAGGACGCGCGAATATTAGCTCAGGATTATTTGTTACTAAATGTAACTTAAAATTAAAAAAGTTCCATCGAGATAGAATAATTGATATGCCGATTGAAGGCGGCATCATCTATTTCCTGCATTCCCAGCGCATAAATACCGTCGAGGCCGCAGACGAGAGCAATGAGCCGCCAGGCAATGCTTTCCATATCGTCCCCTGGCTTAAACTCACCGGCAGCGGTTCCCTGGCGGATGATCTTCAGGGTCTCTTCATGCCACATGTTCATGGTGAGCAGATAGGCCCCTTTGATATCGCTGTCGCTATCGGCCAGCAGCTGCGCTTCGCGCCACAGGCGAATGTATGGCTCAAGCCTGCCGTCGTCGCTGCCCACCATAGAAAACAGGCGTTCACGCCACGTGGCGTCGTCGGCGACCAGCGGCATATCCATCATTTCGCGGATCAACCGTATGAAGGCATGGGCTTTTAGCTCGCCCGCGGAGGTGAAATGATGGTGCAGCTGACCGGCGGAGACGCCGGCTTCGGCGGCAATCTGGCGGACGGTCATAGCGCTAAACCCGCCCCGAAGCGCTACGCGCATGGCTGCCAGCACAATAACTTCCCGACGCGCATCGCGATTTAAGTAGCCCATAACGTTAGTGACCCCGGTTTTTTTGGCGATAGTAACAAAAAGTTGGACACTCGTTCAACAATCCGGCAGGATCCGTTTTCTGGACGCTTGTCCAGTTTTAACGTTGAGGGAAAGTAGTATGTCTCGGCAATGGTTGACGCTGATGGCGATTTTGCTGGTTTATATTCCGGTGGCGATTGACGCCACTGTTCTCCACGTGGCTGCGCCAACGCTCAGCGTAGCGCTGGGGACCAGCGGTAACGAGCTGCTGTGGATTATTGATATTTATTCGCTGGTAATGGCCGGTATGGTGCTGCCTATGGGCGCATTGGGCGATAAAATCGGCTTTAAACGGCTGCTGCTGCTCGGCAGCGGTATTTTTGGCACCGCGTCGCTGGCGGCGGCGTTTTCGCCCACGGCAGAGACGCTGATTGCCTCCCGCGCGCTGCTGGCGGTGGGGGCGGCGATGATTGTGCCTGCGACCCTGGCCGGGATCCGCAGCACCTTTTCGCAGGCGCATCAGCGTAATATGGCGCTTGGTCTGTGGGCAGCGGTCGGTTCCGGCGGCGCGGCGTTCGGTCCGCTGGTTGGCGGCATGCTGCTGGAGCATTTTTACTGGGGATCGGTTTTCCTGATCAACGTGCCGATCGTCCTGCTGGTGATAGCGATTAACGCCAAAGTGGTGCCGCGTCAGCCCGCGCGGCGCGAGCAGCCGCTGAATCTTTTCCAGGCGCTAATCCTGATCGCCGCCATTTTGATGCTGGTCTTTAGCGCCAAAACGGCGCTCAAAGGGCAAATGGCGCTGTGGTTAACCGGGCTGGTGGCACTATCTGGCGCCGCGATGCTGTTCTGGTTCGTGCGCAAACAGCTCTCGGCATCGCGTCCCATGGTCGATATGCGCCTGTTTACCCATCGCATTATTTTAAGCGGCGTGATGATGGCGATGACCGCGCTGATTACGCTGGTGGGTTTTGAACTGCTGATGGCGCAGGAGCTGCAGTTTGTGCACAGCAAAACGCCTTTTGAAGCCGGGCTGTTTATGCTGCCGGTGATGGTGGCGAGCGGTTTCAGCGGGCCCATTGCCGGCATGCTGGTATCGCGGCTGGGGCTGCGCGAGGTCGCCACCGGCGGAATGCTGCTCAGCGCCCTGAGCTTCCTCGGCCTGTCGATGACCGATTTCAGTACTCAGCAGTGGCAGGCCTGGGGACTGATGACGCTGCTGGGCTTCAGCGTCGCCAGCGCGCTGTTGGCCTCCAGCTCGGCGATCATGGCCGCCGCGCCGAAGGAAAAAGCGGCGGCGGCAGGGGCCATCGAAACCATGGCCTATGAGCTGGGCGCGGGACTGGGGATTGCCCTGTTTGGCCTGATCCTGACCCGCAGCTACACCTCGTCAATTGTTCTGCCGGGTGGAATCGAGGGCGCGGCGGCGGAGCAGGCGTCGTCCTCCATCAGCGAGGCGATTAAGCTGGCGCAGTCGCTGCCCGCCATACCGGCGCAAAGCCTGCTTGAAGCGGCGAAGGCAGCGTTTATTCATTCGCACAGCATCGTGCTGGCGACGGCTGGCGTCCTGCTTCTGCTGCTGGCGGCCGGCATCTGGCGTAGTCTGGCAAAAGCGCCTGAGCTGAATTAACCCTTTAGACAGCCGACTGCCAGATGATTGAAGACGTGCCCATCCCGGGAATTGCCATCAGGGATGGGCTGAAGTCAGTCACGGATCTTGTAGGCCGTTAAGGCGTCGGCCGCCGCCGTTTTAGCGCCGGGTCGCCTGCCAGCAAAGCAGGGAGCCGGCGCACACCATTCCGGCGCCCTGCCAGAATGACCACGACAGCGCGGCGCTGAGCAGTGCCGCCGCCAGCGCCGAGGAGAGCACCGGCGTAAAGTAGGAGGCGGCGGCCAGCAGGCTGACGTTGCCGTGCAGGATCCCGACGTTCCACGCCGCGTAGCCTAATCCCAGGGCAACGGACAGCGCGATCAGTTTGGCTATCACCGGCCAGCTAAAGACCATGGGCGGCTGTTCGCTGAACAGGAACTTTAGCCACAGGGTCAGGGCGGTAAGCAGAACAAAAAGGGTAATCCCGTTTTTGCCCTTCGCGTATTTAGCGGTGACCGTGCAGTAGGCCGCCCAGATAAACGCGCCGATGAACGCCAGAATATAGCTCAGCGGGCTGGAAACCACGTTGCGGGTAATTTCATCTACATTCAGACCATGCTCACCGCCTAATACCCAGGTGACGCCGAATAAAGCGAGAAATAATCCCGGAATAACCAACCAGCTGCTTTTTTGGCCGTTAAACAGAATGGCGAATAAAATCGTCAGGCTGGGCCACAGATAATTAACCATGCCCACTTCAATAGCCTGCTGGCGGCTACCGGCTAATCCGACCGACAGCGCCAGGCAAATTTCATAGCTGACGAACAGCAGGCTCCCTGCCAGTAAATAGGGGCGAGGGATCTGGCGTATTTGCGGGAAGCCGACGGTAAAGATCAGCAAAAGGCCGCTCAGGCTGTAGATCATCGCCGCGCCGCCCACCGGACCAAGCCCTTCGCTTACGCCACGAATCAGCCCGACCATGGTGCTCCACAAGACGATAGCGGCCAATCCAATGAGCGTGGCTCTCTTCTTCTCCATATTTAACCTGATGTTGGTTCAAACGCAGTCGGGTTTTATAACACTTTTTTTTCGCTTCCGGGGGATATTTTCCACCGTGCTTAATCCTAATGGAGTAACGAAATTCAACGCGGCTGACTATTAAGGGGTCATGGGTTCAGGACATTGATTTGACGCAAATAAAACAGGGTTATTGCTGTTAATTTCCACTCCCGCAATGAATAAACATCCCGCATGGAGGGGAACAATGGACGTCAGCCGCAGAAAGTTTTTTAAAATCTGCGCAGGCGGTATGGCCGGAACAACAGCCGCTGCATTGGGTTTTGCGCCCAAAATGGCCCTGGCTCAGGCGCGTAATTACAAATTGCTGCGCGCCAAAGAGATCCGCAACACCTGCACATACTGCTCCGTGGGCTGCGGGCTATTAATGTATAGCCTGGGCGACGGCGCGAAAAACGCGAAAGAAGCGATTTACCACATTGAAGGTGACCCGGATCATCCGGTGAGCCGCGGCGCGCTGTGCCCGAAAGGCGCGGGGCTGCTTGACTATGTTCATAGCGACAACCGCCTGCGCTATCCGCAGTACCGCGCGCCGGGTTCGGATACATGGCAGCGCATCTCCTGGGATGACGCGTTTACCCGCATCGCCAAACTGATGAAAGCCGACCGCGACGCCAATTTTATTGAAAAGAACGAACAGGGCGTGACGGTTAACCGCTGGCTGTCCACCGGGATGTTATGTGCCTCTGCGGCCAGTAATGAAACCGGCATGCTGACGCAAAAATTTGTGCGCTCCCTCGGCATGCTGGCGGTAGACAACCAGGCGCGCGTCTGACACGGACCAACGGTAGCAAGTCTTGCTCCAACATTTGGTCGCGGTGCGATGACCAACCACTGGGTTGATATCAAAAACGCTAACGTCGTGGTGGTGATGGGCGGTAACGCCGCCGAAGCCCATCCGGTGGGATTCCGCTGGGCGATGGAGGCGAAAAACAACAACGATGCGACGCTGATTGTCGTCGACCCGCGCTTTACGCGCACGGCGTCGGTGGCCGATATCTATGCGCCTATTCGCTCCGGCACGGACATTACGTTCCTGTCGGGCGTGCTGCTGTACCTGATCGAAAATAACAAAATCAATGCCGAGTACGTTAAACACTACACCAACGCCAACCTGCTGGTGCGCGACGATTTTGCCTTCGAAGATGGCCTGTTCAGCGGCTACGATGCCGAAAAGCGTCAGTACGATAAATCGTCGTGGAACTATCAGTTCGACGAAAACGGCTACGCCATGCGCGACGAGACGCTGCAGCATCCGCGCTGCGTCTGGAACCTGCTGAAGCAGCACGTTTCGCGCTATACGCCGGAGGTGGTGGAGAATATCTGCGGTACGCCAAAGGCGGACTTCCTCAAAGTGTGCGAAGTGCTGGCGTCAACCAGCGCGGCGGACCGAACCACCACCTTCCTTTACGCGCTGGGCTGGACGCAGCATACCGTCGGGGCGCAGAACATCCGTACCATGGCGATGATTCAGCTGCTGCTCGGCAATATGGGGATGGCGGGCGGCGGCGTCAACGCGCTGCGCGGGCACTCCAATATTCAGGGGCTAACCGATTTAGGCCTGCTCTCGACCAGCCTGCCGGGCTACCTGACGCTGCCGTCGGAACAGCAGACGGATCTGCAAAGCTATCTCGCCGCCAATACGCCGAAGGCGACGCTGGCCGAACAGGTGAACTACTGGAGCAACTATCCGAAGTTCTTCGTCAGCCTGATGAAATCGTTCTACGGCGACGCGGCGCAAAAAGAGAACGACTGGGGCTTCCACTGGCTGCCGAAATGGGACCAGGCTTACGACGTTATCAAATATTTCAATATGATGGATAACGGTAACGTCACGGGCTATATCTGCCAGGGCTTCAATCCGGTGGCTTCGTTCCCGGACAAAAACAAGGTGGTCCGCAGCCTGAGCAAGCTGAAGTACATGGTGGTTATCGACCCGCTGGTGACCGAAACGTCGACCTTCTGGCAAAACCACGGCGAGTCGAACGATGTTGACCCGGCGGCGATTCAGACCGAAGTGTTCCGCCTGCCGTCCACCTGCTTCGCCGAAGAGGATGGTTCAATCGCCAACTCCGGGCGCTGGCTGCAGTGGCACTGGAAAGGCCAGGACGCGCCGGGCGAAGCGCGCAACGACGGCGAAATTCTGGCCGGCATTTACCACCGTCTGCGCGAGCTGTATCGCACCGAGGGCGGCAAAGGCGTCGAGCCGCTGCTGAAGATGGGGTGGCACTACAAGCAGCCGGATCGTCCGGAATCAGAAGAGGTCGCGAAAGAGAACAACGGCTACGCGCTGGCGGATCTCTTCGACGCTAACGGCGCGCCGCTGGCGAAGAAGGGCCAGCTGTTGAACAGCTTCGCGCTGCTGCGCGATGACGGTACCACCGCGTCGTCCTGCTGGATCTATACCGGCAGCTGGACCGAGCAGGGCAACCAGATGGCCAACCGCGATAACGCCGATCCGTCAGGCCTCGGCAACACGCTCGGCTGGGCATGGGCGTGGCCGCTCAACCGGCGCGTGCTGTACAACCGCGCGTCGGCGGATATTAACGGCAAGCCGTGGGATGCGAAGCGGATGCTGATCCAGTGGAACGGCAGCAAGTGGGTTGGCAACGATATTCCGGACTTCAATACCGCGCCGCCGGGCAGCAAAACCGGGCCGTTTATTATGCAGCCGGAAGGACTGGGGCGCCTGTTTGCCCTGAATAAGCTGGCGGAAGGTCCGTTCCCGGAACACTACGAGCCGATGGAAACGCCGCTTGGCACCAACCCGCTGCACCCGAACGTGGTCTCCAGCCCGGTGGTGCGCCTGTATGAAGAGGATGCCCTTCGTTTAGGTAAGAAGGATAAATTCCCGTACGTCGGCACCACCTATCGCCTGACCGAGCATTTTCATACCTGGACCAAGCATGCGCTGCTCAATGTGATTGCGCAGCCGGAACAGTTTGTCGAAATCAGCGAAGGTCTGGCGAAAGCGAAGGGGATTGCCAACGGCGATCGGGTGACGGTCAGCAGCAAGCGCGGCTTTATTCGCGCGGTAGCGGTGGTGACGCGTCGTCTGCAAACGCTCAACGTTAACGGCCAGCAGGTAGAAACCGTCGGGATCCCGCTGCACTGGGGTTTTGAAGGGGTAGCCCGCAAAGGTTACATCGCCAATACCCTGACGCCAAACGTCGGGGATTCCAACTCGCAAACGCCGGAGTACAAGGCGTTTCTGGTCAACATCGAGAAAGCGTAAGGAGCGAATACATGGCGATGGAAACCCAGGACATTATCAAACGCTCCGCCACCAACCCGATCACGCCCGCGCCGCGCGCGCGGGATTTTAAAGCGGAAGTGGCGAAGCTGATCGATGTCTCCTCCTGCGTAGGCTGTAAAGCCTGCCAGGTGGCCTGTTCCGAGTGGAACGATATCCGCGATGAGGTTGGGCACTGCGTCGGGGTGTACGACAACCCCGCCGATCTGAGCGCCAAATCCTGGACGGTAATGCGCTTTAGCGAAACCGAACAGAACGGCAAGCTGGAGTGGCTGATACGCAAAGACGGCTGCATGCACTGCGAGGACCCGGGCTGCCTGAAGGCGTGCCCGTCCGCCGGGGCGATTATTCAGTACGCTAACGGCATCGTCGACTTTCAGCAGGAGAACTGCATCGGCTGCGGCTACTGCATCGCCGGGTGCCCCTTTAACGTCCCGCGCCTCAATAAAGAGGATAACCGGGTCTATAAGTGCACCCTGTGCGTTGACCGGGTCAGCGTCGGCCAGGAACCGGCCTGCGTGAAAACCTGCCCAACCGGCGCGATTCACTGCGGCAGCAAGAAAGAGATGCTGGAAGTGGCCAACGAGCGCGTGGAAAAGCTGAAGAAACGCGGCTATCCCCATGCCGGGGTGTATAACCCGCCGGGCGTCGGCGGCACCCACGTGATGTACGTGCTGCATCATGCGGACCAGCCGGAGCTGTACCACAACCTGCCGAAAGAGCCGCAGATCGATACGTCGATCAACCTGTGGAAAGGCGCGCTGAAGCCGCTCTCGGCGGTCGGGTTTATCGCCACCTTTGCCGGGCTGATTTATCACTACATCGGGATTGGGCCGAATAAAGAAGCGGATGACGATGAGGAGGAGCATGATGAGTAAATCGAAAATGATTGTGCGTACGAAGTTTATTGACCGCGCCTGTCACTGGACGGTGGTCATCTGCTTTTTCCTGGTGGCGCTATCGGGGATCTCGTTTTTCTTCCCGACGCTGCAGTGGCTGACCGAAACCTTCGGTACGCCGCAGATGGGGCGAATTCTGCATCCGTTCTTCGGGGTACTGATTTTCGTGGCTCTGATGTTTATGTTTGTGCGTTTTGTCCATCACAATATTCCCGACAAGCAGGATATCCCCTGGCTAAAGGGCATTATTGAGGTACTGAAAGGCAACGAGCATAAAGTGGCGCGGGTAGGGAAATATAACGCGGGGCAGAAAATGATGTTCTGGACCATCATGAGCATGATTTTTGTGCTGCTGGTGACCGGCGTGATTATCTGGCGGCCCTGGTTTGCCCACTATTTCCCGATTCAGGTTATTCGCTATAGCCTGCTGATTCACGCGACCTCGGCGATTATTCTTATTCATGCGATTCTGATCCACATGTATATGGCGTTTTGGGTGAAGGGATCGATTAAAGGCATGATCGAAGGGAAGGTGAGTCGCCGCTGGGCGAAGAAGCATCATCCGCGCTGGTATCGCGAGGTGGAGCGTCAGGAAGCGAAGAAAGAGAGCTGTGAAGGGCTGAAGTAAGCGTAACTGAGCAACCCGCTCTGGCTGAAGCCGGAGCGGATCGGCTATTGGTAACAAGGGCGTCAATGGCGGAAATAACTTCGCCTCTGGCGCTTTTTAAGTTACAGATAAAATCTTCGCGCTTGATCGGCTTATTATTAAGGTTTGTCATCATCGGCGAACAAAGCATAAACGTTTAAAATTCAATATTTACCTCAGGAACTAAAGGATGCTGCCATAGTGGCAGATGACCATTACGCATCAGGGGAATAATTACCCTGGTGGGTAGGTCTTCATAAAAATCATTTTGCACAATCATAAAATAGGGTAGAGAGTGCTTCGTTTGCGAAGAAGGGTTCCGATACACGTCGAATTGTTTAAGCATCAGAGCACCCTGAAGTATTCATCTTCGGTGATGGACCCATGCTCGTCGACGAATTCATTCATTAACCGGATCAACTCGTTACTGGGATGAATTGACTGACTTTCAGCTGTGGGTATCGAGGATAAACGGTGCTTTTTGCTCGTTGATATCGCCTGCTGGAAGCTATCATCCGCTGTGTACTCTTTCATTATCCTGCCTCCGTGTGGTTAATGTCGCCATTATCAACCTACTACCTAAAAAAACAATACAGATTGTCCTGGTTAAGTCGCATTTGCGAGACAGGTTCCATTGAAAAGCAACGGCATGAAATGATGAAATTTTTATGGAACCGCGGTTGTGAATTGTTATCGCTATGCCGTTGCTGGCGACCGGGCAGCGGCGGGGCACGAAATGGCTTTATTGGTTTTTTTAATCTGCAAATAAGCCTATGAAATAATCACGCCGTTTTATGGATAAATATGCCACCCGGCGTTTTTATCTGGTCTGCCGTTTAATAATGCACAATAATGCCGGCGGTATGTTTTATAACAAGTGATTAGTTGTATGAAAAAGACTATTTTTTCGTTAGCGCTTGGCACTTTTGGTCTCGGAATGGCGGAATTTGGCATCATGGGCGTATTACCTGAAATTGCCCATGACGTCGGGATATCTATTCCCGCCGCGGGCAATATGATCTCCTGGTATGCGCTTGGCGTCGTCATCGGCGCGCCGGTGATGGCGCTGTTCTCCAGCCGCTTTTCGTTAAAAGCGGTGATGCTGTTCCTCGTGGCGCTGTGCGTTATCGGCAATGCCATCTTTACGTTATCTTCCAGCTATTCGATGCTGGCGCTGGGGCGCCTGATCTCCGGTTTCCCGCACGGCGCCTTCTTTGGCGTGGGGGCGATCGTTCTGTCGAAAATTGCGCCGCCGGGGAAGGTCACCGCCGCGGTGGCGGGAATGATTGCCGGAATGACGGTCGCTAATTTGCTGGGGGTTCCCGCCGGAACCTGGCTTGGCCATCAGTTTAGCTGGCGCTATACCTTTCTGGCGATTGCGGTGTTTGACATCGCCGTGCTGGTCGCCATCGCCTGGTGGGTGCCCACGCTGTTTGATAAACCGACGACGCGCTTGCGCTCGCAGTTTCATTTTTTAACATCGCCCGCACCGTGGTTAATTTTTGCCGCGACGATGTTCGGCAATGCCGGCGTATTCGCGTGGTTTAGCTATATTAAGCCGTTTATGATTAACGTCTCTGGTTTTGGTGAGAGCGCCATCATAGCCATTATGCTGCTGGCGGGGCTGGGGATGGTTCTGGGGAATTTATTTAGCGGTAAAGTCTCCGTCCGTTATAGCCCGTTACGCATTGCCGCCGTGACGGATGGCGTGATTGTCGTGACCTTATTACTTCTGTTCCTGCTGGGTGAGAATAAAGCCGCCGCATTAACCCTCGCGTTTATTTGCTGCGCGGCCCTGTTTGCCCTGTCGGCACCGCTGCAAATTCTGCTGCTGCAAAATGCGAAGGGCGGCGAGATGCTGGGCGCGGCGGGCGGCCAGATCGCCTTTAATCTCGGCAGCGCCATTGGGGCGCTATTCGGCGGGATGATGATTACGGCCGGTCCTGGCTGGCGTTTCGTTGCCTTACCGGCCGCGCTGCTTTCGTTTCTTGCGCTCAGTTCGCTGCTGATTTATGCCCGCCATCAGCGGCGTCTGGCCTGATTAAGCCCGCTGGCAGCTATTCCTGCCACGGCTCGCCGAGGGTCAGCATTAACCGGTTGGCCCAGGCAAAGAAAGCCGCCGATTGCAGTAAATCCAGTTGGGCGAGGGTATCCAGCCCCTGTTGCTCGACGGCGGCAAGGTGGTCAACGGACAGAGCGGGAGGGGTAACGGAAATCGCGGCGGCGAAATCGATCTGCGCCTGCCATCCCGGCGTCTGCCCGTCGCTTAACTGCTCTCCCGGCGTCACCGCCAGCAGCGTCTCTATCGCCGTTTCATCTTTGGCCAGCTGTGCCGCTTTGCGCGCATGCACCGAGGCGCAATAAATACAGCCGTTGATTTTGCTTGCCACTGTCGCCGCCAGCTCGCGCTCGGCGCGCGGCAGGCCGCCGGGAGTATAAAAGATCCCTTTGTCGGTTAACGTACGCTGCTCGAGGAGCGGCAGGTTGCGCGCCAGCAGGCGGAAGTAGGGCGAGTCGCTGTGGCCGAATTTCGCCAGCAGCGCCTGCTCGTCGGGGGTAAATTCCGCCAGCGGTTTAGCCGCCAGCCAGGGCTCCCAGTGCAGTTCATCGCGGGTGAAGTGCACCGGCGCCTTCTTACCGCTGATGGTTTGCGGCGAGGTATGCCAGAATCCCGCCACCGTTGGGGTTTGTGCGACGTGGATATTTTTGCCGTTAAGCAGGCGCAGCCCGACGACCAGCCGGCTCTGGAAGCTGACAAACGCGATAAGCTGGGCGAGGGTGACGATGCCGCGCAGGCTCCATCCGGCGCGGATTAAGGCCTCAAGCGCCGACGGCGTGGCCTCCACGGGCGTAAAGGTCAACAGCCGGGCAAAGGCCAGCGCCGGCGCCAGCCGCGGCGATGTGGGGTCGGCAATGCCAAAGCCGGCGTAGTGGGCGGCCAGCGCATCGCTCTCATGCAGCTTCGCCACCCGCGCGGCCACGGCAAAACGCTCGTCGAGCGGAAAGTCGTTATCCTGCTGACCAAACAGCGTTTCATAACTTCCCTGAGCATGGCGGGTGGCCGCCTCGCGCACGGCTCGCGCCGCCGCTAAGGCGGAATCGGGGGCAATTTCTGCCAGTTCGGCCAATATATCCTGACTGAGCGTCATGGTGACTCCTTATCGTATCTGCGGGGCAATATGCTGAGCGATCAGCTCAATGGAACGAAGCGTGTCGCGGTGCGAGGGTTCAACGGAGTGCACCTGAAACGAAATATCGGTTACCCGCCGCAGGACGCTATCGCGGGCCAGCGAAGCGGCGACGTGCTGCGGGTCGCCAACGTGCGCGTCAAGCTGCGGCAAAAAATCAGTGACAGTGTCACCAATAATATCATGACCTGCGGCGCGATGCTGGGCAGCCTGCTGGCGCAGGCCGGGTTCAGCGACCTGCAGCGCATACCGCTGGCTATCGGCGACAAAGGCCGTCCGCGAGGCGAGGATCCTTGGCTCGACGCCCGCCGGCAGCGCGGCGAGATAGGCGTCAATAATCGGATTCTGGATAGCGTCCAGCGGCAGCGTGGGCTGTCCAGCCGGACGCGGCTGCGTGCGCGAGAGCATCAGCCCGTGCCCGGCCTGAGCCGCGCGAACCGCCCCCTCAATGGAAAAGGTGGCAATCCAGATGCGCTCCGCCAGCTGCGGCGCCTGAGGGTACAGATGATTATCCGGGTGCGAGAGCGAATCCCCGCGCCAGGCGCTTTGAATCAGATGCAGGTGTTCGGCAAATACCGCGCTGCGCTGGTCCATCGTCAGCCCGAAGGGTAAAAACGAAGTGGGGGTGCCGCCGGAGCCGAAGCCCACCTCCAGCCGTCCATCGGCGAGCAGATCCAGCACCGCCGCATCCTCCGCCACCCGCAGCGGGTTTTCCATGGGCAGGGTGATAATGGCGGTGCCAAGACGAATGCGCTCGGTGTGCGCCGCGGCGTGGGCGAGAAAGACCAGCGGCGACGGCAGGCCGCCTTCGTGCTCATGAAAATGGTGCTGAGCGATCCACGCGCTGTCGAATCCCAGGCGTTCCGCGTGGCGAATTTGCTCGGTGGCCAGCCGGTAGCGCTCTTTAGGCGTGGCGTGGTCCAGCAGACGGGTGAAAAAGCCCAGTCGTTTACGCGTCATGCAACCTCCTTGCTCGGGGATGAAAAATGGGGAATCGCGGCGATAAGCTCGCGGGTATAGTCATGCTGCGGGGCGCTGAACAGTCGGCTGACGTCGCCGTGTTCAACCACCTGGCCCGCCCGCAGCACCGTCACGCTGTGGGCGATACGGCGCACCGTCGCCAAATCGTGAGTGATAAACAGATAGCTCAGCCCCAGCTGCTGCTGAAGCTGCTGCAGCAGCGCGAGAATTTGCGCCTGCACAGTGACGTCCAGCGCCGAAGTCGCTTCATCGAGGACAAGGATCGTCGGTTCAAGGATTAAGGCGCGGGCGATGGCCACCCGCTGCCGCTGGCCGCCGGAAAGCTCACGGGCGGTTCGCGACAGCAGCTCCGGAGCGAGCGCCACGCGGGCGGCGACCGTTTCGACGCGCTGGCGCCGCACTTCGGCGTTGAGGCGGTCGAAGTTTTTTAACGGCTCTTCGATAATCTCAAACAGCGTTTGCCGCGGGTCAAGCGAGGCAAAAGGATTCTGGTAAACGAACTGAATTTTACGCCGCAGCTGGCGGAGCGCCTCGCGGCTGAGATGCCCGGCATCGATACCGTCGATAGCGATATGGCCGCTATCGGCCTTTTCGAATCCCAGCAGGATCCGCGCAAGGGTCGTTTTGCCGGAGCCGGACTCGCCGACCAGCGCGTGGGTGCTGCCGCGCTTCACCTCGAAGCTCACGGCGTCCAGCGCCTGCAAATGCGCGCGGCCTAATGAGAAGCGCTTGCTGATGCCCTCCACGCGGATCGCCGGGGTCGCCAGTACGCGCCCGCTGGCCGGGGCAATGGTCAGCGTCGAACCCTGGAGATCGCTCAGCAGCTGGCGGGTATAGGTATGCTGCGGCGTACGTATGACGTCGCCGGTCGCGCCCTGTTCCTGAATCTCGCCGTGGCGAAAGACCAGCAGACGGTCGGCGCGTTCCGCCGCCAGCGCCAGATCGTGGGTGACGAACAGTACCGCCGTGCCGGACTCCCGGCGCAGCGTATCCAGCAGGTCGAGGATCCGCTTCTGTACCGTCACGTCGAGGGCGCTGGTGGGCTCATCGGCAATGATTAAGTCGGGTTTCAGGGCGATTGCGATAGCAATCAGCACCCGCTGCTTCATACCGCCTGAAAGCTGGTGGGGATATTGATCGATGCGCTGTTCCGGGTGGCTCAGCCCAACTTTGGTCAGCAGCGCCAGCACCTGCGCTTTACGCGCCGCGGCGCTGCTTTTTTGATGCAGACGCAGGATTTCGCCCACCTGCGCGCCGATGGTTTTTACCGGATTCAGGGAGTTGCCCGGATCCTGAGGCACCAGGCTAATCCGCGCGCCGCGCAGACCGTCGAGGCGTTTAGCGGACCAGCCGCTGATATCTTCGCCATTAATCAAGATACGCCCGCTGTCCCGGCGCGCGTTATCCGCCAGCAGGCCAATAATCGCCTGTGCGGTGGTGGTTTTACCCGAGCCGGATTCACCGACAAACGCCAGCATTTCGCCGCGTTTGACCTGAAAACTCACGTCGTGCACGACCTCGCGCCATTCACGCTGTGAACGATAGCTGATGCGCAGATGCTCTACGCTTAAAACATTCATCGGCGTTCTCCGCTAAATTGACGGCTAATACGGTTGGCGGCGAGCACGACCGCAATCACCGCAATACCGGGCAGGGTGGTCAGCCACCAGGCGGTGGAGAGATAGTTGCGGCCTTCGGCGATCAGCAGACCCCACTCCGGGACCGGCGGCGGCGTGCCGTAGCCGAGAAAACTCAGGGTCGAGAGCGCCAGAATGGCCTGGCCGAACTGGAGGGTGGCAAAGGCCAGCACCGCGGTGAGCGAGTTGGGCAGAATATGCCGCCAGAAAACGGCGAAAAAGGTGCCGCCGCTGCCGTAGGCCGCTTCGACGAAGTCGCTGTGGCGTACGCGGACCACCTCCGCTCGCGCCAGGCGGGCAAAGCTGGCGACGGCCGCCGCGCCTACCGCGACGGCGGCGTTGAGCGTGCCGAAACCGAGCAGAATGATGACCGTCAGCGACAGCAATAAAGAGGGGATCGCCAGCAGCACGTCGACCAGGCGCATAATTGCCGACTCCACGCGTCCCGCCAGCGCGCCGGCCAGCGTGCCCAGCGCGGTACCGATAAACAGGCCGATCGCCACCGCCGCCAGCGCGGCGGAAAGCGAATGAACGGCGCCGAAGACGATGCGGCTCCACAGATCGCGGCCCAGCTGGTCGGTTCCCAGCCAGTGGCCGGCCTGCGGGGCCAGCCGCTGGGCGCCGGGGAACCCTTCCAGCGGGCTATAGTCGGTAAACAGCTGCGGAGCGATAGCCATCAGCGCGGCAACGATCATTACCGCCCAGGCCAGCAGCAGACCGGGCTGGACGCGCCGTGTACGCCAGTTTGACGTGCGGCGGCGCGCGGCGGTTGCGTAATCCACCAGGCTCATACGGCACCTCCGATAACGGCTTTCAGGCGCGGGTCGAACAGCGGCATCAGCAGGTCGACCAGCAGGTTAATCAGCACGAAACCGAGGGCAGAGATCATCACCACCGCCTGCAGTACCGCGATATCCTGATTATTGACGGCCTGCTGCGTCAGCAGCCCCAGACCGCCGCGGCCAAACACGGTTTCGGTAATCAGCGCGCCGGCGATCAGTTCCCCCAGCAGCAGACCGGCGATATTGAGCACCGGCAGCAGGGCGTTGCCGGTAACGTGCCGCCACAGGGCGCCGGTTTCGCTCAGGCCTTTGGCGCGGGCAACGGCGACAAACGGCTGCGCGGCGACCTGATCCAGACTGCGCATCAGGATTTGCGCCAGCGGAGCGGAAATCGGCACCGCGACGGCAATAATGGGCAAAATCAGCCCCTCAATCGGCCCGGGATTGATCACCGGGATCCAGCGCAGTTGAAAGGAGAAAATCTGAATCAGGGCGATGCCGAGCCAGAACGTCGGCAGCGAGATAAACAGCGCCGGCAGGGATTGCAGCGCGTTGCTGAACCAGCGCAGGCCCGGCAGCCGTGAGGCGAAGGCGAGGGCGAAGGCCAGCGCCACCGCCAGAGCAAAGGCGGGCAGCGCCAGGCTTAATGTTTCCGGCAGGTTGCTGGCGATAAGCGCGCTGACCGGCAGCCCGGCCTGCAGCGAATAGCCAAAATCGCCACGCAGCATGGCCATCAGCGTGTGGAAGTACTGTCTCCACAGCGGGCTATCGGCCCCGTAGGCGAGGCGCATTTCGGCGATCTGCTCAGGGCTGAGCCCCAGATCCGGATTCTGAAACTTGATCAGTACCGCATCGCCGGGTAGCACCTGTAACAGGATGAAGGAGAGGGTAAACGCGGCCCACAGCACCAGTAAACCCTGACCGGACCGCCGCAGAAGATAGTGGCTCATCGCGGGCTCCTTAGTGCTTTTCCAGCCACGCGCCGTAGAACGACGGGCGGCCTACCGCTTCAAAACTGACGCCTTTCACCCACGGCGCGCCGGCAAAGACCTGCGGCTCTTCAAATATCGGGATCACGTAGGCGTTGTCCAGCAGGTAGCGCTGGGCGTCGCCGGTGAGCTGGAGGCGTTTTTGCGGCTCGACTTCGGCTGAGATCGCGGTCAGCAGCGCGTTGAGCTTATCGTCGCGGAAGCGTTGGACTTTGTCGCTGGAGCCGCCTTTTTGCAGCAGCGCGTCGCGGTTAGCGGGGAAGAACATGCTTTTCACCACGTCAGGGTCGGCGCGGCCCACTTCCGACACGGTAAGCGGCGTTTTCAACGGGTCGAGGCTGTCCAGCGTACGGCTGCCGGCATCACCGGCTTTGACCGCCAGCGCAACGCCGACCTGGCGCCACTGCTGGGCGACAAGCTGGAGTACCTCTTTGTTTTGCGGCTGGGGCAGGGATTCATAGACGGTTAATGCCAGGCGCTGGCCATCTTTGACCCGTATACCGTCGGCGGCCGGTTTCCAGCCCGCCTCATCAAGCAGCTGTTTCGCTTTGGCCGGATCGAAAACCAGCTTATCGCTGAGGTTAACGTATCCGGCCGCGGTGCTGGCGACGACGGAGGTCGCCTGCGGATAGTTGGCGGAGAACAGGGTTTCAACCACCTGTCTGGCGTCGGTGGCGTGCAGCAGCGCCTGACGAACGCGCAGGTCGGCAACCAGCGGATTATCCGGGCGGAAGCTCAGGCTGTCGTTAACGCCGCGCGTCGGGGCGGCATAGATTTTAAAGCCCCGATCGGTTGCCTGCTTTTCATCATAGGCCTGCACCTGGCGAATAAAATCGGCCTGGCCTGCCAGCAGCGCGCCAACGCGTACGCCATCTTCCGGGGTGACGATATAGGTTATGCCGTCGAGATTCGCTGGCCCCTGCTGGGCGAGGCTTTTCGGCCCCCATTGATAATCCTGACGTGCGACCAGAGCGAGTTCACGTCCCGGCTTTTCATCTTTAACCGTAAAAGGCCCGGAGCCAATAATATGGCGGGCGTCGCCCAGCTCTTCAAAATTTCGCGCCAGGGTGCTCAGGGAAACCAGCCCGGAGCCGATGGTCGCGGTGCCCTGCAGAAATCCCGGCGAGGGCTTTTTAAAGTAGAACTTAACCGTCAGCGGATCGATGACTTCGCTGCGATCGTAGTTATTAATCACCTCGGACACCGGCAGGCGGTGCGCTTTATTACCGAGGCCGTAGGTATCAAAGTTTTTGGCAACCGCATTGGCGTCAAGCGGGGTGCCATCAGAAAAGGTGACGCCAGGGCGAATCTTAAAGGTATATTCGGTTTTATCCGCGTTGGCGCTCCAGCTTTCGGCAATCCACGGTTCGACTTGTAAGGTTTTTGGATTTTGCCAGGTCAGCTTATCGGTTATTTGATTAAGAATACCGCCGTTAGGGTAAAAGCCTCCGGCCGGGGGATAAAGATTGGTATGCGGCTGCTGCTCCAGATAAATTAACGTGCCGCCTTTAACCGGCGCGTCGGCGGCCCACGCGGAAAACGCGCCGCTCAAAAAAAATGCCGCCAGCGCGGGCAGGCGAAAACGGGTGTGCATGGTGAATTCCTTTGTTATCTCTTGTTTGGCCATCATCGGGCGCGCGTTTTAACAAAGGAAGTAAGGATTTGCGCTAAGCATTTGCATAAAAAGCATTTATACCCGGCTCGATTTTTAGGGGCTGGTATTTACATGCCTTTCAGCTGAAACTCGTGCTGGATAATTTAATGACTGAGAGATAGTCAGCGTAATAAAGGGATAGCGACGATGCTGAAGTATTTACTGATGTTGGCGATGACGGTGCTGGCGGGCTGTACCAGCGCACCCAATTTGCCCTCTACTGATACCATTATTAAGGTTAAACCTATTGAGTCAGGCATCATTGCCAATTCAAACAAATACAGCTATCGATTCTTCCGTAAAGGGGTGCCGCAGGAGTACCAGCGTTATAATACTTTCTACGAACGCTTCAATAAGGTCGCATCCGGCGTACGGGTGAATTTTGTCGTGAAACAGCATGAGGTTGTTGCGGAATATCTGGTGGTGCTCGACAAGCGCAGACTGGATGCCAGTCAGCTAAGTCTGTTAACCAGCCAGTATCACGCGACCGCGCTGGACAACGACCATCTTGGCGTACTGTTTAAAGCGACCGGTTTCTGGTCAACCGTTGATCCCAATGAGCTGGATGACGCTTATCGCCTTGCCAGACCCGTCGTCGTGTCAATTAACGATAAAACGCAGACCATTAGCCCTCTGGGAGAGATCGCCCTGATTCCGCTGGTGCCGCTATTTCCTCTGGTGATGATGTACGGTTGCGCAACGGGGCCGTGCGTGTAAAGGGACAATTAAACCTCTCCCGTAGCGGGAGAGGTCCGAAGATTAGCGGCGGAAATCAATGACCATACGGCCGCGAATCTGTCCCTGTTCCATCTCTTTGAAGATGGCGTTGATATCGCCCAGCGGACGCAGGGTCACTTTCGGTACGACTTTCCCTTCCGCGGCAAACTGGAAGGCTTCGGTCAGGTCCTGACGGGTACCGACCAGCGAACCCACCACTTCGATACCGTCGAGGACCAGACGCGGAATGTCCAGGCTCATCGCTTCCGGAGGCAGGCCTACCGCCACCACGCGTCCACCCGCGCGAACCGCATCCACCGCTGAGTTAAACGCCGCTTTGGCGACGGCGGTTACCACCGCGGCATGCGCGCCGCCGGTTTTCTCATGAATAATTTTGGCTGCGTCTTCGCTGCGGGAGTTGATGGTCAGGTCCGCGCCCATTTCCGCGGCCAGCTTCAGCTGTTCATCATTAACGTCAAGGGCGATGACTTTGGCGTTAAACACGTTTTTGGCATACTGCAGCGCCAGATTGCCGAGGCCGCCGAGGCCATAAATGGCAATCCACTGGCCGGGTTTGATATGTGAGACTTTGACCGCTTTATAGGTGGTGACGCCCGCGCAGGTGATGCTGCTGGCCGCCGCAGAATCGAGCCCGTCCGGCACTTTGACCGCGTAGTCGGCCATGACGATACACTCTTCCGCCATACCGCCATCCACGGTATAGCCGGCATTTTTCACCGAGCGACACAGCGTTTCGTTGCCGCTGTTACAATATTCACAATGCCCGCAGCCTTCGAAGAACCACGCCACGCTGGCGCGATCGCCCGGCTTCAGAGAATGAACGCCGGGGCCGACCTGCTGCACAACGCCCACGCCTTCATGGCCCAGAATGACCCCGGTTTTATCGCCAAAGTCGCCGTTCTTAACGTGCAGGTCGGTGTGACATACGCCGCAGCAATCCATTTTTAAAAGGGCTTCGCCATGTTGCAGGGGACGAAGCGTTTTTTCCGTAACATTGACCTGATGATCTTGCGTGACGACAGCAGCTTTCATTCTGTTCTCCTTATTGAACATAAGCGTATTAACACAATTTTGTTTTTTACGCATGCTAAGGTTTAGCTTAAATCTTCATTAAATCAAGGGAATAATAGATATTCCTTGCCGGGGTGAGCTTGGTGCGCCGATTTTTTAATCAGAATTATTAATGAAATTCGCGTCACATCACTGTCATCGTTACGTCATGCACGCTTCATTTGCGGCCTCTATCGTTCTGTTTTTCAATTTCTTATAACGATAGAGCGACACGACAATGCATCTGGTAAAAACACTCCTTGCCTCAGGCCTTCTGCTTTCCGCTACCGTTCAGGCGCAGAACGTACTGGATTTCCCGCAGCCGAAAAACAACCCTGAAGAGTTTTATGCCGTGACCGAAATTCCCGCGGGCGGCATTATCAAATATGAAACCGACGCCAAAACCGGCTTTTTGATCGCCGATCGTTTCCAGTCAATGCCGGTGGCCTATCCGGCTAACTACGGTTCGCTGACGCAATCCCTGGCAGGGGATGGCGATCCGCTGGACGTGGTGTTTTACACCCGCGCGCCGATGGCGCCGGGAACGCTGATTAAGCTGCGCGCGATTGGCGTGCTCAAGATGATTGATGGCGGCGAGAAGGACGACAAAATCATTGCCGTTCCGGCAAGCAAAATCGACCCAACCTACGATGACATCAACACCATCGGCGATCTGCCGAAAATCGAGCAGGAGCGTTTGCAGGCTTTCTTCCGCGTTTACAAACAGCTGCCGGAAGGGCGTAAAAAAGTGGAGCTGAACGGCTTTAACGATGCCGCCGCCGCGAAGCAGGAAATTAAAGCGGCATGGGATGCCTGGAAAGAGAAAAATCCGCAATAAGCGGAAAAACAGGCATCGCCCGGTGCCTGTCGCTTTTTCTTCGCCTTATTCTCCGCAGAGCGAGGTAATACGGGGGACTACGCCGGAACCGCCGAAATTTCCGTTACCCTGCGTCCTTTTCTTCAGCCCCAGCGTGGCGACGATGCGCTCGAAATTGCTTTTTTCACGGGTAATAAGTCCAGGTCAATCTCACTGCTGACGTTGTCTCATATCACTGGTACGATATAAATCTCTTTCACGGCCCTTATACGTACATATTTATGACAGAAATACGCATTGGCTATGCCCGATGTTCAACTGACCGCCAGGATCTGGCTCAGGCGGCAGTTCGCCAGGGAGACACGCTGGTCGTACCGAAACTGGACAGGCTGGCCCGTTCAGTTCCGGATGCAAGAGATATTGCTGATGCCCTTCAGGCCCGTGGCGTGAAGCTGGCGCTGGGCAACAGGATAATGAGATTGCAGACATCATCACCAGGATGATTCGATAATAATGATGAGTCTTATTAAAAGGTTTTTCAGACGGATATTCTGGTCATTGATATCGATGTACGGTCCTGCCTTATTGACACTTTTATTTGCAATTGTCCTTTTTCAAATTTTCCCTGATGGACCAA
>NZ_VOJB01000093.1:164370-253480 GCF_007910085.1 Klebsiella sp. ME-303
TGGTAATCATCAAAACATCAAATTTTAGCATTGTTTGAAATTTATTTATAAGGAAATGCTATGTCTACACCCGCACATGGTACCAAGGGAGGCCATTGCCTCACTTGGCTCTGACGAGGAGATAAAATGATCGACTTAACCGCCAGGATTGATATCGTTACCGGCTATCGTCCGGGAATGATTGGCCGCATTACGCAGATGCACGGCGAGTACTATGCGAAGCATTATGAATTTGGTCACTTTTTCGAGAGCAAAGTGGCCAGCGGGCTAGCGGAGTTTTCCGGTCGTCTTGAGAAACCGTGCAACCGGGTTTGGCTTGCCATTCAGGGTGAGCAGATTGTCGGATCGGTGGCGATTGACGGCGAAGATCTTGGTAATAATGAAGCGCATCTGCGCTGGTTTATCCTCGACGATAGCTGCCGGGGAAGCGGCGTTGGCCGACGTCTGCTGAATGAATCGATGGCCTTTTGCGATAGCCAGAACTTCGCCGCGGTGCGGCTGTGGACCTTCAGCGGGCTGAACGCCGCCCGCAGGCTGTATGAATCCTTTGGCTTTACGCTGGATAAAGCGTGGCAGGGGGATCAGTGGGGGCGGATGATGACCGAGCAGCAGTTTAGTCGGGTCAAACCGGCTTCGCCTGCCGGCGCGGAATAATCTCCCGGCGCGGATCGCCGCGCCGGGAGAGCGCCTGTTAACCTAATAACGTCGCAATCGTTGTTATCTCCTTACGCCACTGCGCCTGCAGCTGCGGTTTTTGATGTTTTGGTTTGCGCGCCAGATCGTCGGCCAGCAGCTGCTCAAGCGTGACTAACCGCTCCAGCAGCGCATCCTGGTCCTCCTCCGGTTCGCTACTGTTCACCGTCGCGGCCTGCGTCGCCGGACGACGAACGGCGGTGCGCAAAATCTCATACACCTCTTCGCTGCTGTGCCATTCGCTCAGCCCGCGCTCGTCGATAAGCCAGAAGCGATTGCAGCTGCGGTTAATGAGCTCGCGATCGTGGCTCACCAGCAGCAGGCCGCCGGGATAGTCGCGCAGCGTAGCCGCCAGCGCCGTTTTGCCATCCATATCTAAATGGTTGGTGGGCTCATCCAGCAGCAGCAGGCTATAGCGGGCCAGAGAGAGGCCGACGAACAGCAGGCGCGAACGCTCGCCGCCGCTTAAGGTGGCGACCTTTTGCCCGTGACGCGGCCAGTTGAATCCGGCGGAAATTAGCGCCCGCCTGCGCGCATCCGGGCCTGGTTCAAAGGGCTCCAGCGCGTCGAGAAGGGTATCGTCATCCGCCAGCTGATGCAGGGTCTGGTCGTAATAACCCGGCTTCAGCCGCGGATGCAGGCGCAAACCGCTTTCCGTCGTTTCCTGCTGCATTTGCCGCCACAGCAGACGCAGCAGCGAAGACTTGCCGCCGCCGTTACGGCCCATCACCGCCACCCGATCGCCGCTTTTCAGGCGAGCCAGGCCCGCGGTAAACAGGGCCGGCAGACCGGGCGCGGGGGGAACGGGGAGCTGTTCCATCTCCAGCAGTCGGTCAGCCCGCAGCATGTCGCCGTGGAGCGCCAGCCGCCAGGGGGTGCCCATGGTCAGCTCGGTTTGGCTCTCCTTCAGGCGTTGAACCTGCTTCTCCATCTGCTTGGCTTTGCGGGAGAGATCTTCGTTGTCATAGGTCCGACCCCAGATAGCCAGCCGTTTGGCGCTGGCGGCGACCCGGTCGATCTCCTTTTGCTCGGCTTTATGGCGCTGCGCATCGCTGGCGTCCTGCTCTTCCAGCGCCCGGCGGGCGGCGCTGCAGGGCAGGGAGAAGGCGTGCAGCGTTCTGTCGCGCAGGATCCAACTGGAATTAGTTACAGCATCCAATAAGATATTATCATGCGACACCAGAACGAAGCTCCCCTGCCAGGTTTGCAGGAAGCTTTCCAGCCACAGGAGGGTCGGCAGGTCGAGATGGTTTCCCGGCTCATCCAGCAGCAGGAGATCCGGCTGCAGAATCAGCGCCCTGGCAAGCAGCAGCCGGGTATGCTGACCGCCGCTCAGGGTTGACGCCCGCTGCGCGGCCTCATCTGGTGTAAAGCCCATCTCTGCCAATAGCCTCTCCGCTTGCCAGCGCTGACTCTCACGCTCAGGGGCGGGAAGTTTCGCCAGTACTACCTGCAGCAGGGGCTGCGCTAACAGCGCATCGGGTAGATGCTGTTCCACACGCGCCATCAGACAGTGACTGGCCAGCGCCACGCAGCCCGAACTGGGCACGATCGTGCCGTCCAGCACCTGTAGCAGGGTACTTTTTCCGCAGCCGTTATAGCCAATCAGGCCAATACGGTCGCCTTTTTTCAGGGTAAAGGAGAGGTTTGTGAACAGCGGGCCAAACGCCGTATCAACATGAAGAGATTGTGCAGTTAGTAATGTGCTCATTGTGAACTTACTCAAGAGTTACAGGCATGTGAATGCCTCGTCAAACATCGCTGACGATAACCCGGTAAGCCCGAGGGAAGGGAGTTAGTCTATGGTTTCTTCGCTCAAGCTGAAGTTATCGCAGCACGATACCGATAACGCTTGAGCAGGTGCGATCGCCAAATGCACGTGAAAAAAACATTTCACAGTACGACATGGGATCCTCCTTTTTTATTCAGTGAGTTGATGGGTGCTGGCAGTGTAGAGGGAGAAAGCGGTTTTGACCAGATGAGAATAAAAAAAGGCCTGCAAAGCAGGCCCCCTGTATGACTCATCTACCGGTTAAATCGACGTGCGGCGGTAGTTCCGGTACTCCGGCTGCCAGAAGTTATCGGCGATCGCCTGCAGCAACGCTTCGGCGGAGGTTTTCACCGCCACGCCCTGTTCCTGGGCGATTTTGCCCACCGCAAACGCGATAGCGCGTGAAACGCTCTGAATATCCTTCAGCTCCGGCAGAACCGGGCCTTCACCGTTATTCACCAGCGGCGAATGTTTCGCCAGGGTTTCGCTGGCGGCCATCAGCATCTCATCGGTCACGCGCGATGCGCCCGAAGCGATAACGCCGAGGCCAATTCCCGGGAAGATATAGGAGTTATTGCACTGGGCGATAACGTACTGTTTGCCTTTGAGGGTGACCGGGGCAAACGGGCTGCCGGTGGCGACCAGCGCCGCGCCGTCGGTCCAGCTGAGGATATTCTGCGGCGTGGCTTCCACCCGGGAGGTCGGGTTGGACAGCGGCATCACGATTGGCCGCGGGCAGTGCTTGTGCATCTCGCGGATAATCTCTTCGGTGAACAGCCCCGGCTGCCCGGAAACGCCGATCAGGATATCCGGTTTGACGTTGCGCACCACGTCGAGCAGCGACAGCACATCATTCGTGGTGTCCCACGCTTGCAGGTGCTCACGCTTTTGCACCAGTTTGCTCTGGAACGGCAGCAGGTTCGGCATGGCGTCGGTCAGCAGACCGAAACGGTCAACCATAAAGACACGTTTACGGGCTTCCTCTTCGCTTAACCCTTCGCGCTGGATTTGCGCGACGATCTGCTCTGCGATACCGCAGCCCGCGGAGCCGGCGCCGAGGAAGACAATTTTCTGCTCGCTCAGCTGGCTGCCCGCGCCGCGGCTGGCGGCGATCAGCGTACCGACGGTGACCGAAGCGGTTCCCTGGATATCATCGTTAAAGGAGCACACTTCGTGGCGATAGCGGTTGAGCAGGGGCATGGCGTTTTTCTGCGCGAAGTCTTCGAACTGCAGCAGTACGTCCGGCCAGCGGGCTTTAATCGCCTGGATAACGTCGTCGACAAACTGATAGTACTCGTCGTCGGTGATGCGCGGGTGGCGCCAGCCCATATACAGCGGATCGTCCAGCAGCTGCTGGTTGTTAGTACCGACGTCCAGCACCACCGGCAGCGTGTAGGCCGGGCTGATACCGCCGCAGGTGGTATACAGCGACAGTTTGCCGATAGGAATGCCCATCCCGCCGATACCCTGGTCACCGAGGCCGAGAATACGTTCGCCGTCGGTCATCACGATAACCTTGACGTTGTGGTTCGGTACGTTTTGCAGAATATCGTCGAGGTTATTGCGGTTCTGATAAGAGATAAACACGCCGCGGGCGCGACGATAGATCTCAGAGAAGCGTTCACAGGCGGCGCCGACGGTTGGGGTGTAGATAACCGGCATCATTTCGTCAAGGTGGTTGCCGACCAGGCGGTAGAACAGCGTTTCGTTGGTATCCTGGATATTGCGCAGGTAGATGTGCTTGTCGATCTCGGTTTTAAATCCCTGGTACTGGATCCACGCGCGTTCGGCCTGTTCTTCGATGGTTTCGACCACTTCCGGCAGCAGGCCCAGCAGGTTGAAGCTGCTGCGCTCTTCCATGCTGAAGGCGCTGCCTTTATTGAGCAGCGGAAATTCAAGCAGCACGGGGCCGGCGTAAGGGATGTATAGAGAGCGGTTTTTCTTATGAGTGAATTGCATCGCACTAACTCCTTGATAATCGCTTCAGCCCGGGCGCGGCGACAGGCGGGGGGCTGGCAGGGAATGGCAGCGGGCAGAGTATAAAGCAGAAGACATCAAAGGAGGGTAAACATGAGGCCGATAGTCTTAAAAAAACACCATCCCGGGGAGAGGACGGTGTTTTTATCATCATTCAGCTGAAAAGTTAGCCACCGCGGCGCTTGCGGCCGGTGGCGCGAACATGGTTAACCGTGGTTTCCGCATCGCCTTCCAGCAGCACTTTTTTCTGCTGAGAAAGCTTGTAGTTCAGACCAAGAAGATGACGTGCCTGTTGGTTCGATTTCATTCTTACTCCTTTATCCTGTGTCGGTTTCAAGGACAAGCCCGACGGGTGTCGGACGAAATTTAACCCTTAAGTACGCCGCGCATTTTTAGCGCGGCGATAATCATCGTGGCCCATTTTGCCGGGATTAGCAACGTTGAGTCGGCAGATTAAGAACAGTCTTTTTAGCGGACCCCGGTTCGTCGGCCGGACAGGAGGTCACCCGCCATCCGGCAGAAAGACCCGCACGTTAGCCAGTCTTACCACTTCATTTCGCCGGTATTCACTTTGGCGCTCAGATCCAGCGAACTCTCTTCCGCGAGTCCCGGCCAGCGCTGTTTCATCGCTTTGATAACGCCGGTGGAATCTTTGTGCGCGTTGAGCGCCTGCTCGAACTGGGTCAGATAATCGCGGGTAAAGGTAATCGCGCGGTCGCCTGCGGGCGGAGTCCCCAGGTAATGGCCGGGGATCACCTGCTGCGGATGCAACGCGGCCATCTCGTCGAGCGTACTTATCCACTGCTGGCGGCTTTCGACGCTCTGGGTATCCGCCGTCCAGACGTGCATGCCCCACGCCACGCCGGTCCCGCCAAGAATGGCTTTATTCGCCGGGATCCAGACATAGGCGGCATAATTTTGCGGCTGGCGGATCTCAACCTTTTCGCCGTCGATGGTGAAGGTGTTTGCCGTCAGCGCTTGCGGGACGTAAACCTGCTTCGGCGCGCCGTCCTTCATCTGCGGGCCCCAGTAGGCCAGTTTGGCCGCTTTGGTGGCGTTAATGTGTTTAACCACTTCCGCGGTCGCCACCACGTTGACATCCGGGAAAGCCTTCACCAGCGGCTCGAGGCCGAAATAGAAGTCCGGATCGCCGGAGGTAATCACGATGCGGGTCAGTTTTTTACCGCTTTTCTTAATCATTTCAACCAGCTTCTCGCCATCTTTGACGCTGAATTGAGCGTCAAACAGCACCGCTTCATGCGGGCCGGAGGCGAGGGTGGAGTTAACCGCGAAAATGCCGTTCTCCTGCGGGTTGTAGGTTTGCAGCGTTAGGGGCGCGGCCAGAACTGACGTGCTGAACAGCGTGGTTGCGATAGCAAGGGCAGATAATTTCATATTCGTTTTCTCTTGGTCAGGTGAATGAGCGCTATTGTACGGATTTCATGATTTGCGAAAATTCCTGAAAAAAGAGATGCTGAGTTTCATAAAACGTGCAGATGGAAATCAGTTATGGATCGGGTAATTGCCGCGCAGGTGTATATGCGCATTTGTGAACTGGGGAGCTTAAGCGCCGCCGCCCGCGCGCTGGGGATGTCGCGTCCGATGGTCAGCCGCTATCTGGAACAGATGGAGCAGTGGGCGGGAACCCGGCTGGTCCATCGCTCAACCCGCAAACTGACGCTCACGGCTGCGGGGGAAAAGGTGCTGCAAAAAACGCGCACCCTGACGCAGCTGTCGGATGAGATCGCCGGGCAAAGCGAGCGTGCGATCCCCAGCGGGACGCTGCGCGTCGCCTGCGCTCACTTTACGGCGATGCAGCTGATTTCGCCGCTGCTACCCGATTTTCTCGCCCGTTATCCGCAGCTGCGCCTTGAGCTGGATATCAATAATCACCCGGTCAGCCTGATCGGCGAACGGATCGACGTGGCGATTCGGATCACCGACAATCCGGAGCCCGGGGCTATCGCCCGCCGCCTTGGCGTGTGTCGTTCGGTGCTGTGCGCGTCGCCGCGCTGGCTTCAGCAGAACGGTCCGCTGCAAACGCCGGAAGATCTCACTCGTCACAACTGCCTGCATTACAGCCATTTTGCCAGCCAGACCTGGCAGTTTAGCGACGTCAGCGGCGAAAACGTGGCGGTGGCGGTTTCCGGCAACCTTAGCGCCGGGATCTCCTCGCTGCTGATGGAGGCGGCGGTCGCCGGCTGCGGCATCGCGATGCTGCCGGAGCTGGAGGCGCAGCGGGCGCTCAACAGCGGGGCGCTGAAACAGGTTTTACCGGCCTGGCGGCCAAAAGCGCTAAGCGTATATGGTATTTACCTTTCACGGGACTATCAGCCAAGCGCGCTGCCGCTGTTTCTCGGTGAGATACAGCAGAAACTGGCGCAAACTCACGATATAAAAGGAACCCTTTAATGATAGTGCTTCGCCCAATGCGCGATACGGAGTACCCCGCGTATCTCGACTACTTTATCCCCGACTACGCGGCGGAAATCTCCGCCAATTACGCGCTCTCGCCGGTGGCCGCGTTAGCCCAGGCGCAGCGCGAAATCGCCGCGGATCTGCCCGACGGCGTCAATACTCGCGGCCAGGTTTTATGCTGCTTATTCGATGACAGTGACGGCGCAGAAAAGCGGGTCGGCTATCTCTGGTACAAGCCTGACGAAGAAATGCGCTCCGCCTTTATCTGCGATTTTTATATTTATCCGGCGTTTCAGGGACAGGGCCTGGGTAAACAAGCGATGGCGGCTTTTGAGCATGCGCTGAAAAGCCAGGGGATCGGCCAAATTAAACTGCGCGTCGCCGGGGATAATCAGCGCGCGCGCCATCTCTACGACGCCGCGGGTTTCCGCGTTACCGGCGTTAATATGAGTAAAAATATCCCGACGGATTGATCTGAAAAACGCCGCGCGCCGCCCAAATGCCTTAGGGGGTTCTATACTTAACTCTTTCATATCAAAAAAGGAGCGATATTATGGCAATCCATAAGAAAGGTCAGGCGCATTGGGAAGGGGATCTGAAAAGCGGAAAAGGAACCGTCTCGACCGAGAGCGGCGCACTGAACCAGCAGCCTTATGGTTTTAACACTCGTTTCGAAGGCGTCAAGGGCACCAATCCGGAAGAGCTTATCGGGGCCGCCCATGCCGCCTGTTTCTCCATGGCGCTCTCGCTGATGCTGAGCGAAGAGGGCTACACCGCCACCTCCATTGATACCGTGGCGGTGGTGACGCTGGATAAGTCCGGCGGCGGCTTTGCCATCACCCAAATCGCGCTGCAGAGTAAAATTGTGCTGCCAGGCATCGAGGCCGATGCGTTTGACGGCATCATTCAAAAAGCCAAAGCCGGTTGCCCGGTGTCGCAGGTGCTGAACGCGGAGATAAGCCTCGACTACCAGCTCAATCCATAAGCTCGCTGGCGCCCGCTATCGGCGGGCGCTCCTGCCCTAAAAGCCATCGTTGGCAAATGCCCCCGGCGTTAATAAATGCTATCTTTCTCGCTCACGGATCAGAGCAGGTGGGTAATGACCAGCATACGCGGAATGATTGAAGCTCAGGTTCTGGGCTTAACCGGCATGGCGCTAAAAGAGATCGATTTTGAACACCCCAAAGGCGAACCGGGGCTATTTGGTCCGCAGTCGGCCATCTGGCAGGTTCATGGCGATTTTACCTCCATGCTCTGCGGCGGCGTCAGCGCGCTGCTGTTACAGATGCTGCATCCTCTGGCGCTGGCGGGCGTCTGGGATCACTCAAACTTCCGCGAAGATATCTTTGGCCGCCTGCGCCGTACCAGCCAGTTTATTTCCGCCACCACCTTTGGTACCACCGCCGACGCCGAACGGCTGATCGCAAAAGTGCAGGGGATCCACCTGCGGGTGAGCGGCAAGGATAAAGATGGCACGCCCTATCAGGCCAGCGACCCGGCGCTGCTCACCTGGGTTCATGTCGCCGAATGCAGCAGCTTTATGGCCTCGCACCTGCGCTACAAGCGGACCGTGGTCAGCGCCGCTCGCCAGGAGCAGTATTATCAGGAGGCCGCCGAAATTGCCCGCCACCTTGGCGCTCGGGATATCCCGGTAACGCCGCGGCAGGTTGCCGACTACCTGCAGGATATGCGCCCAACGCTGCGCTGCGATGAGCGAACGCAGGAGGTTGCCGACGTCCTGCTATCGACCCGTCTGCCGGGGCGCCTGAGTCAGCCCGTCGGGCGAATGATGATGCGCGCCGGGATTGACCTGCTGCCGCCGTGGGCGCAGGCGATGCTCAATTTGCCGATGAGCGCGCTGCAGCGGCACAGCGCACGAATTGCGGTACACGGCGTCGCCCGCGTACTGCGCGCGTCGGTGCGTAACGGCGCGTATCATTGCGCAATGCGCCGGATGAATCAGTTTTAATTATTCCGGCTGCGTTTTTACGCCAAAAATATAGCCACGGCTATTATTGTCATGGCTATATTTTTTAAAAACAAACTATTCTCATTTATATATTTGACAGCAATAAAAATAAGTAAACATTCTCTTAACGGCGGCGGATTATTCAGGAAAAATTAAGCTAAATCGCGTACGTTATTTCTTTTTTTACGGGGACGTCATCATGGCGAAAATGACTGACGATGGTCAGCGCGCCCAGATTGCGCGTAAAACGACGCTGGTCAGCGTGGTGGTCAATCTTTTTTTATCCAGCGCCCAGGTTCTGGCGGGCGTTTTTTCCGGTTCGCAGGGATTAATTGCCGATGGTATTCATTCTCTTTCCGATTTAGTCGCTGATTTCGTCGTGCTGTTGGCCAATAAAAAAAGCGGCAAACCCTCGGATAGCGATCATCACTACGGACACCGGCGCTATGAAAACGGCGCTTCACTGGTGATTGGCGCGCTGCTGTTACTGGTTGGCGCGGGTATGCTGTGGTCCGCCTGCGGCAAACTGCTGCATCCGGCGTCTATCCCGAGCGTGCATATTACCGCTCTGTGGGTGGCGCTCGCCGCGCTGACCGCCAAAGAGATGTTATTCCGCTATATGCTCAGGGCGGCTAAACAAATTCAGTCGTCCATGCTGATTGCCAATGCCTGGCACGCCCGCTCGGATGCCGCGTCGTCGGTGGTGGTCGCGGTCGGCATCATCGGTAACCTGGCCGGCTTCGCCTGGTTCGATCCGGTGGCCGCGCTGGCCGTCGGCGCGCTGGTCACCCGCATGGGCTATACCTTTTCGTATGACGCCCTCCATGACTTGATGGATCGGTCAGTGGATAGCGACAGCGAGCAGCAGATAATCACCACTATTCTGGCAACGCCCGGCGTCGTGGCGCTGCATGACCTGAAAACCCGACGCGCCGGCGATGGGATCCTGGTCGATGTACATATCGAGGTGCCGGGAGATTTATCGGTGGCGGAAGGGCACGATATTGCGCTGTTGGCCCGCGCGCGGGTGCTAAACAGCCAAAACGTGCTGCATATGATGATTCATATTGACCCTTGCCGCGCGGATAGCGACGCGATTATCGCTTAGGTTATTCCCCTGAACGCTTGAGGGCTTTGTCAGCCTGCGGATAATATTGCCTGTGAAATAAAAAAGGACCATAATCCAGCGGCTATTCTTTCATCGCTGATAAATAGCCGGCTGACGCCGTGTCGTGTTTTTAAACAATATAAAAAGGCAATCGCATAATAGAAAGTATCTATTATTCGTTCGAAACTTCAGGAAGTAAAACAATGATTATCCGGCCAGAACAACACTGGTTCCTTCGCTTGTTTGACTGGCACGGCTCCGTGCTGTCAAAAATCGTCTTTCGCCTGCTGCTTAACCTGATGATGTCGATTATCGCGATCATCAGCTATCAATGGTACGAACAGCTGGGTATCCATCTTACCGTCGCGCCGTTTAGCCTGCTGGGGATCGCCATTGCCATTTTTCTTGGCTTTCGCAATAGCGCCGGATACAACCGCTTTGTTGAAGCGCGCAATTTGTGGGGAACGGTGCTGATTGCCCAGAGAACGCTGGTGCGCCAGCTGAAGAATATCCTGCCGGCCGAAAGCGCAGCCCATCAACGCCTGGTGAGCTACCTGGTGGCGTTTAGCTGGAGCCTGAAGCATCAGCTGCGCAAGACGGATCCGAGCGCCGATTTAGCGCGTCTGCTGCCGGCGCAAAGCGTGGCGGAAATTCTCGCCAGTTCGATGCCAACCAACCGCATTCTGCTGCTGGCAGGCGATGAGCTTGGGCGCCTGCGCGCAGAAGGGAAGATCGGCGATGTCACCTTCAGCCTGATGGACAATAAGCTTGATGAGCTGGGGCACGCGCTGGGCGGCTGTGAGCGCCTCGCCAGCACCCCGGTGCCCTTTGCCTACACGCTCATTTTGCAGCGCACCGTGTATCTGTTCTGTACGCTGCTGCCGTTTGCGCTGGTCGGCGATCTTCACTATATGACGCCGTTCGTGTCGGTGTTTATCTCCTACACCTTCTTGTCGTGGGATTCGCTGGCGGAAGAGCTGGAGGACCCGTTCGGTACCGCAGCCAACGATTTGCCGCTGAACGCGATGTGTAACACCATTGAGCGCAACCTGCTGGATATGACCGGCCAGCATCCCTTACCGGAGAAACTGGCGCCGGACCGCCACTACAATCTGACCTGATTTTTGTATGTTTATTATTCGTTAAATAAGTTAAATCTAACGCGTGATAGATAACATTGATTATACAGTCACCGCTCTGATTGTTATGCTTTCGTTAACAAAAAACACCCGTTACCCTGGCTGGTAACGGGTGATAAGAGATCGTGCGGCGTTTCACCTGCCATACGCCGCCGAAAGCGCATCAGGAGTGAACATGAGTAACAGAAGACGCGTCGTTCCCGGCGTCCATCCCTATGATGGTCCGGCGGGCGGCTGGGGTGCCTTAAAAGCCACCGCTATCGCCGTTCGTACGCAAATGGATGCGCTCGATGCCCCCGCCACGCTGCTGCGGACCAATCAGCCGGATGGCTTTGATTGTCCCGGCTGCGCCTGGCCCGACAAAGAGCATAAATCGACGTTTCAGTTCTGCGAAAACGGCGCCAAAGCGGTGACCTGGGAAGCCACCAGTAAACGGGTCACGGCTGAGTTTCTCGCGGCTAACACCGTGACGTCGCTGCTGGCGCGCAGCGATTTTGAGCTCGAAGGCTACGGGCGCTTAACCCAGCCCCTGGCCTACGATAAGGCCAGCGATACCCTGCGTCCGGTCTCATGGGACGCGGCGTTTACCCGCATCGGCGCCATTCTTCGTACGCTGCAGCCCAATGAAGTCGAGTTTTATACCTCCGGGCGCGCCTCTAACGAAGTGGCCTTCCTGTTCCAGCTGTTTGCCCGCGAATATGGCACCAACAACTTTCCGGACTGCTCCAATATGTGCCACGAGTCGACCAGCGTCGGCCTGCCGCAGTCCATCGGCATCGGTAAAGGGACGGTCTCCCTCGATGACTTTGATAAGACCGAGCTGGTTATCTCTATCGGCCACAATCCCGGAACCAACCATCCGCGCATGATGGGCACGCTGCACGAACTGGCGCGCCGGGGGGTGCCGATTATCGTCTTCAACCCGCTAAAAGAGCGGGCGCTGGAGCGTTTCGCCGATCCGCAGAACGTCATTGAGATGGCGACCTACGGCTCAACCAACATCGCGTCGACCTATTTCCAGGTCAAAGCGGGCGGCGACGCGGCGGCGCTTAAGGGTATCGCGAAGGCGCTGCTCCGGCTGGAAGCAGAGAAGGGCGATGTGCTGGATCGGGCGTTTATCGATGAGCATACGCTGGGCTTTACCGAGTTTGCGCAGGATGTGGACGCGACGCCGTGGCCGGATATTGAACGGGAGTCCGGCCTGACGCGCGGCGATCTTGAACGGGTGGCGGCGGCTTACGCTAAATCTAACGCCACGATTATCACCTACGGCATGGGCATCACCCAGCACAATAAGGGCACCTCTAATGTACGCCTGATAGCCGACCTGCTGCTGATGCGCGGGAATATCGGCAAGCCGGGGGCCGGGATCTGCCCGCTGCGCGGGCACTCCAACGTACAGGGCAACCGTACCGTCGGCATCACGGAAAAGCCGAGCCCCCAGTTTCTCGCCAACTTGCAGCGGGTGTTTGGTTTTACGCCGCCGCAGGAGCATGGTCACGATGCGGTAAAAGCGCTACAGGCGATGATCGACGGCGAATCGAAAGCGCTGCTCTGCCTTGGCGGGAACTTCGCGGTGGCTATGCCGGATAGCGAACGGGCTTTTCCGGCGATGCGGGGGCTGGATCTGAGCGTGCATATTGGCACCAAGCTGAATCGCTCGCATCTTCTGGTGGCCAATGAGACCTTTATCCTGCCGTGCCTTGGTCGAACCGAACTCGATATTCAGGAGACGGGACGCCAGTCGATCACCGTGGAAGATTCGATGTCGATGGTGCACGCGTCGTCTGGCAAGCTGAAACCCGGTTCGCCAGAGCTGCGATCGGAGCCGGCGATTGTCGCGGCGATGGCCATGGCGACGCTGCCGGAAAGCAATGTTGACTGGCTGTCGCTGGTCGCCGACTACGATCGCATTCGCGATCTGATCGAGCAGACCATTCCCGGCTTTGACCAGTACAACCAGCGTATTCGCCATCCCGGCGGTTTTCGCATGCCGCTGCCGCCGACGGAGCGTATCTGGCCGACGCCGACCGGCAAAGCGATGTTTTCCGTTTTTCACGGGGTGCACGAAAACCAGCAGGTAGCAGGGCATGACGTGATGCGCCTGGTGACGCTGCGCAGCCACGATCAGTACAACACCACCATTTACGCCATGGACGACCGCTACCGCGGCGTGTTTGGCCGTCGCGACGTGTTGTTTATGAACGAGCAGGATATGGCTGAGCAGGGATTCGAACACGGCGATCGGGTGGATATCAGCTCCGCGCTGCCGGGCCACCATCAGCGGCTGGAAGATATCACGCTGGTCGCCTACAGCATCGCGCCGGGCACCGTTGCCGCCTATTACCCCGAAGCCAACGTGCTGGTCCCTCTGGATTATCTCGATAAAGAGAGCGGCACGCCGTCGTATAAATCGGCGCCCGTCCGTTTAACGCTGCGCTCGAAAGAGATCCGCGCGCTGGCGGGGCTTCGCTAAAGCGCCGTTTGCCCGCGGCGATCGTCGCGTCGTGGGCAAAATCGCTACCTCTGCGCCAGAATCAGCTTAATCCCCAGCCCGACAAAACCGGCGGCAAAGCAGGCTCTCAGCCCCTGTAACACCCGCGGACGCGACAGCACGTATCCGCGCATCGCCGCCGAAAAGGCGCCATAGAGCATAAAAACCAGCAGCGTCATCAGCATAAAAACGGCGCTCAGGATCAGCATTTCCCCGATCGGCGAAGCCGAGCCGCGCTGGATAAACTGCGGCAGAAAGGCGAGAAAGAAGAGCGGCAGCTTGGGGTTAAGCAAATTAATCAGAATCGCGTGGCTGATGACCTGGCGCGGGTTGCGTTGTTCGACGCCCTCCACGTTCAGGCTGCCGCGCTGGGTCAGGGTGGCCCATGCGAGGTACAGCAGCCAGGCGACGCCGGCGTACTTCACCAGCTCGAAGGCGCCGGGGGTGCTGTGGAGGATGGCCGCCAGCCCGGTTATCGCCGCCAGCATATGCGGAATAATGCCCAGCGTGCAGCCGAAGGCCGCGGCAAAACTCATGCCTCTGCCCGCCGCCAGGCCGGTGGCAATGGTGTAAAGCGTCCCGGTGCCGGGGGCGATGACCACAATCAGCGAAGTCAAAAGAAACTCAGGGGTGATGAACGCCATGATGTCATTCCTGTTGCAGAGAATCGAGGCCCTGAGTATTTCGCAAAGCCGCGCGCCGGTATTGAACAAAATTGCACAACGTCGGCTAGCGGCTCGCCTGATAGCTGCCTGGGGTCATGGCGAACTGCCTTTGAAACGCGCGGGTCAGATGGCTTTGATCGGCAAAGCCGGCCATGAAGGCGGTATCGGCGGGGGAGTGACCTTCGGCGAGCAGGCGGCGCGCCAGACGCAGGCGGGCCTGTACCAGATAAGCGTGCGGCGTGATGCCGGTTTCGCGAGCGAAGCCGCGGATCAGCTGAAAGCGGCTGAGGCCGCAGAGGGTAGCAAGCACCTCGAGAGAGATTTTCTCTTCGGGGGCATCATCGAGATATTGCCTGGCCAGCGCGATGGAGGGGGTACCGTGTTTATCAGGCCGCCGTGCGCAGAGATGGTATCGGCTTACCCGCATCAGGCAGAGCAGTAGCGCCTCTTCTACGGCGGTATCTTCGGGGGCGCTGGTGACAATCTCGCTAAACAGCCGCTGCATCAGTCCGCGCAGCTGCGGGTCCTCGACCACCGGGCGCAGGAGAATATCTTCGGCCTTTATCGCCCCCTGAAATTCAGCGGCAACCCGCTCGGGATCGAGATAGATCATCTGCCAGCTGCGCGGGCCATTCAGCGGGATACCGTCGTGCATCTCCCCCGGATTAACCATAATGATATTTCCGGCGGCGGCCTCAATTTTGCCCAGATGGCTCCACGAACGCTGCGCGCCCTGAGTGAAAATCCCGATGCCGAACTGGTCGTGGGCATGGCGCGGAAAACTCTGTTCCGTGACTAACGACATGGCTTCCAGTCCCGGCATGGCGAGCCGGTGCTGCTGAACGTGATGAAGGCGAGTTTTCAACGGTTTCTCCTGCCGGGGCATAGCATGAGTGTAGCCTCAGGCACGCGGGACGAGCAACGGTCCACCGGCGCTTGAATTTCATCAACGCAGAACATAACATTTAGCTAACATTTTGCCTGCTGCGCTGCCAGCAGATTGCGCAAACAGTGGATGATAATGGATATTAAACAGCTTAAGTACCTGATTGCGCTCGACAGAACACGACATTTCGGCCAGGCCGCGGCGGCCTGCCATATCACCCAGCCCACGCTATCGATGCGTATCCGCAATCTTGAAGAAGAACTTAATCTGACGCTGATTCAGCGCGGGCAGCGGTTTGAAGGGTTTACCCCAGAGGGTGAGCGTATTCTGGCCTGGGCGCGAGCGCTGCTGGCGGCGCACGACGGGCTGGAGGCGGAGGCGGCTATCTGTCGCGGGCAGATGGTCGGCCAGCTAAGAGTCGGGATGGTGCCTTTAGCCAGTCTGAATCCGATGCAGCTGATTAAGCCGCTGGCGGATAAATACCCGGAGCTGCAGTTCAGTCTGCTGTCCATGACCTCGGAACAGATTATCGACGGCGTTAGCCGCAACCAGCTGGATCTGGGGATCTGCTATCTGCACCACGTCGATAGCCAACTGTTCAACGTGGTCTGGCTGCCGAATACCCGCATGGGGCTGCTGCACGATAGGCGTCATTATCAGTTTGCCGACGCGACGCCTGAGTGGGATACCCTGGCCGCGCTGCCGCTGGGCTTTCTGACCAAGGGCATGTACTACCGTGAATCGATTGAGATGAGCTTTAAGGCCAAGGGGCTGGCGCCAAAATACGTTTTTGAAAGCGACTCCACGTTTCAGATCATCCAGGCGGTGCAGGCCGGGATCTGCTGTGCGATTATGCCGCTGAACAACGGCCTCGAAGCGCTAAGCGATAATCTGGAAATCAGGCCGATCCCCGAGACGGAGGTCGACTCGATGCTGGCGCTGATCATGCGCAACAAAGAGCCAGTGTCGTCGCTGGCGGAAAAATGCTTCGCCGATGCGCAGGTGATTTTTAGCGAACGCCAGTCGGCTGACGGCGCTTAGCTGGCCATCTGCGACTGGATAAATTCAAGCCAGACGCGCGTTCTGGCGGGCATAAAGTGGCGCTCCCGATAGAGGGCGGAGAGCTGTAACGGCGCCGGCGGCAGCTCCAGCGTGACTTCCTGGAGTTCACCGCGATCGATAAACGGGCGGCAGGGTTTCTCCCCCAGAATAGCGAAGCCAACGCCGGCAAGCGCGGCATGCAGCGCCATTTCGCCGCTGTTGACGCGATAGTGCCCGTTGACGTTAACCTTTTTAAAGCTACCGTCCGCCGCGGCAAATTGCCAGGCTTGCCCCGCGAGGGCGCTGACGGTGGTAATGCAGGGCTGCGCGGTTAATTGCTCGCTGTGTGTCGGCATACCCGTTCTGGCAATCAGCTGCGGAGAAGCGACCACGCAGCAGGGAAACGAAAAGAGCGGGCGCGCAATGACGCTGGCGTCTTCCATTTTGCCGCGGGTGATAATCACCGCAATATCCACATCCTCTTTTAACACCTCCGTTCCCGCCAGATTCGTGGTACAGCTGACGATTATTTTTGGATAGCGCATGGCAAATTGCGCCATCAGCGGCGCAAACAGCGAGGGGCCAATTTCGTTCGGAAGACACAAGCGTAGCGGCCCTTCGGGTTCGGCCTGCTGCTGCGTCAGTTCAGCTTCCGTAGCGGCAAGTTGCTCCAGCACCGGTCGCATACTGGCGAGCAGCGTCTGACCGGCAGGGGTCAGCTTCATGTGCCGGGTACTGCGCTGTATCAGGCGCAGCTGAAGGCTCTCCTCAAGCTGCGAAATCTGTCGGCTCACGTTCGATGAGGGCATCTGCAGCGCTTTTGCTCCGGCGCGAAAGGAGCCATTTTCCGCCACGGTGACGAACACCCGCAGGGCGTTGAGATCCAATTTTTTCACTCTCGATTATCCCGATTTTGATAATTAACAACGTCATTTTTACCGTCTTATGCCCGGTTTTGCCAGACGCTAGACTCTCCGCATTACATAGTCAGGAGTCTTACATGCCCGGATATCTGGTACGAATAACGTTGATCATGGCCTTTGTTCAATTCATCAACGCCCTCGAATATATGATTTTTAATCCCTTATTTACCTGGATGGCGCCGACGTTTCAGGTGCCGGTAAGCCAGGCGGGTTACGTCACCGGCGTTTATACGCTGGCTTCCGTCATTGCTGGGGTAAGCGTCTGGCGATGGGTCGGTAACGTTAAACCGCGGCGCTTTTTGCTCTGCAATATGGCCCTGTTGGGGGGATTAACGATGATGACGCTGACCACCACCCGGTTTGACGGATTGTTGTTCTGGCGTTTTCTTGCCGGTCTGGTTGGCGGGACCACAATGGGCGTGGGCAGCAGTCTGTTAATCAACATTATGCCGCCGCACCTGCGCCCGCGGGCATTGGCCTCCACGATTGCCGCATTCTCGCTGGTCAGTATTGTCGGTATGCCGACGATGCTATTTCTCAGTGCAAAAATCGGCTGGCAGATAGCCCCCGCGACGATCGGCGGACTCTGCTTAATCGCGTTACCGCTGATAAAACTGGCGCTGCCGGAGCAACCCATCGAGGCGAGCCGTCAGGCGGGTTTGCGCTGGTCGTCATCGGTGCTGTTTTACGCCTCCGGCAACGCGCTCGCGCAGTTCAGTCCGATGTTAATCATTCCGCTGCTGGTACCGTTACTGACGGTGAAAATGGGGGCCAGCGGCGATGAATTGCCGTGGCTCTTTTTCGGCGGAGGCGTGGCCGGACTATGCGCAACTAAACTCACCGGCAAGCTATGCCAGCATTACAGCGGCTACCGCATCAGCCTGCTGGCCAGTCTGCTGTTTATACTGAGCCTGAGCATCGCTTTTACCTGCAACCGCGGCGGCGCACTGTTTATGGTGCTGTTTCTGGCCGCCGCCTACTGTCGTCTGGTGGCCTCATCGGCTGTGGCAATGCGTTTTCCAGCGGATAGCGCCAGGTCCGGGTTTACGCTTTTACAGAATACCCTGATGTCATTAAGTACGGCGGCGGCCTTTCTGCTTTCGTCGTGGGTGCTCTCGGTTGACGGCAACGGCGAGCGGGCGACGCAGGGGATATTGCTGCTCTGCGCCCTGAGCGCATTGCCGCTGCCGTGGCTGCTGCGGGTTCAGGAGAAAAGATTAGCCACGCGCGCCGCCGGCTAACCCGGCGGCGGCTACCGTCAAATATTCTCCAGGCTGATCCCGCGGGTTTTCGGACCAAAGATGCCCACCGACAGCATCACCATCAGCATACTGGCGACGATAAAGCTAATCACGCCTGGGGTACCGGCGTATTGCAAAATAATGCCGATCAAAATGCTGGTGATCGCCGTCGACAGCCGGCTGAAGGAGTAGCAGAAGCCGACCGCCCGCGCGCGAATGTGGGTCGGGAAAACTTCGGCCTGGTAGGCGTGATAGCTAATGGTCAGCCAGGCGTTTGACCAGGTGATCATAAACCCGCAAATCACCAGCAGCACCGGGCTGTTCTGCAGGGCAAACAGGGTACCAAACACCACCGTCATCAGCGCGGAAAGCACAATTTGCCATTTGTTTTCAAAACGATGAACGAAGCGGGTGCAGAACAGACAGCCAATCGGATAGGCGAGGGTAATAAAGAACGCGTACAGCAGGCTGTGGGTGATGCTCGCCCCCTGACCGGAAAGCAGGGCCGGTAGCCAGTTGCCGAAGCCAAAGAAGCCGATGGCCTGGAAGAAGTTCATTACCATCAGCATGATCGTACGTTTGCGGTACTGCGGCGCCCAGATCGCTTTAAAGCTTCCCAGCCTGCGCGGGTTATCCTGCGTCTCAACCTGGTGGCGCGGCGAGGGAGAAACGCCGCAGCGCTGTTCCATTTCGCACATCACCTTATGGGCTTCCTCGTGGCGGCCTTTTTCATCCAGCCAGCGCGCCGACTCCGGCAGCTTCTTGCGGATAACCCAGATAATCAGCGAACAGAGCGCGCCGAAGATAATCACCCAGCGCCAGCCGGTCAGGCCGAAAAGGGTAATCGGCACCAGCAGCCACGACATCAGCGCCACGGCGGGGACCGATAAAAACTGAATAAAGAAGGCGAAAGCGAAGGCTTTATTGCGCAGATGCGTCGGCACCCATTCGCTTAAATAGGTGTCGATGGTCACCAGCTCAATGCCGAGACCGACGCCGACCAGAAAGCGGCAGAAGATAACCCCTTCGGCGCTGCTTTGCAGGGCCATCATCATCGAAAATACGCCGTACCAGGCGAGGGCAAACATAAACGTCAGGCGGCGGCCCAGTTTATCCGCCAGCGGCGCAAGCAGGCTGGCGCCAATAAACAGCCCCATAAAGGTGGACGACGCGAAGGCGGCCTGGTCGGAGATACCGAAGATACCCTGCTCGCCGGTATGGAAAATATCCTCTGCCAGCAGCCCGGTACTGATATAACCGGTCTGAAAAAGATCGTACAGCTCGAAGAAGCCGCCCAGCGCCAGGAGGGTGATAAAAGACCACAGGCCAACGGAGGCGGGCAGCGCATCGATGCGAGCGGTCAGGCTGGAGTGGGGATGTCCTGGGGAGGCGAACGCGGCGTCGCCCAGAACCTGGGTGGTAGACATATTATTATTTTCCTCAGATAAAATGTTTGCCTGCTAATGTTATTTGATTGTTAATGGTTTTAAATTTTTAATCGCATCGGGGGAGAGAGATTTGCAGAATAAAATAATGCCAATGTGGTTTGGCTGGCGTTGTATGCTGGTTTTCGCCTGTGGCCCGGCCGCGGAGTGAAGGAATTCACCATCGGGCCGCAAAGTTTGACCTGAAATAAATTTAAGATAACGAGAGATTGTTGCGCTCAGGTTATTCACCTACATTCAAAGCGAGTACTCCCACTCAGGAAAATAATCATGTCTAGCAAGAAAATTTTACAAGCAGCGCTGGCGGCGGCGCTTTCGCTGTCAATGATGGCCACGCCGGTTTTCGCCAACCCGGGTAATGGCAACGGCGGCGGTAATCATGGGAATAGCGGTAACCATGGCAATAACGGTAACAACGGCAATAGCGGTAAAAACAACGTTGATAAGGGCAACCAGGGTCATAAAGAAGGAAATCCGGGGCAGAGAAAAAACTACGGCAAACCCGATCATGTCTCCGCTGATATCAGCTTCTCCAGAGCGCGTTCGCTGGCGGTAAACTACGGTTTAACCGGCTATCAGTCGCTGCCGCCGGGAATCGCCAAAAATCTGGCTCGCGGTAAACCCTTACCTCCGGGGATTGCAAAAAAAGCGGTTCCGGCATCGATGCTCAACGAACTGCCTTACTATCCTGGCTATGAATGGCGCGTGGTGGGCCAGGATTTGGTGCTGATCGCGCTGAGTACGGCGATCGTGACGTCGATAATTAATGGCGTCTTTGACTAGTGAATTAACCCCGGTTCGCGCCGGGGTGAATCCTGGCGGGCAGGCTTAGCGCATTAAGGTCATTCTAAACAAATCGTCACTAAAGCGAGATTTTAACTTTACTCAAATAATTGAATGACTATAATGAGCACAAATTCACACAGGAGAAATATGTTGGACAGTCACCCTTACTTAAACATCAAGGCAAGCTGACGCTATTTTTCCTGCGCTGCTTGCCAACCGGCGGGCAGCAATCTCCTCATCCAGACGATTGCATCCCATAAAACATAACGCAGCATGGCTGCGAGGATAATCGTCATGTTCATGTTTAAAAATACATTATTCCCTCCACCGTCAACGCGACGTTAATCGCCTCTCTGGCGACAATTTGTCGTGTGCTTAATAAAGCACGTAGTTAATTCTTCCAGCAAAAATGGAGGAAGCTATGTTGATGTTTCCTTATATCGCAAATTTACTCGCCGCGATGCTGTTGGGCGCGCTGATTGGCGCCGAAAGACAGTGGCGTCAGCAGATGGCTGGCCTGCGCACCAATGCGCTGGTCGCCACCGGCGCGGCGGTTTTTATTCTGAGCTCTATCTCCACATCGCCGGATAGTCCGGGACGTATTGCCGCGCAGGTGGTTTCCGGAATTGGTTTTCTCGGCGCCGGGGTCATCATGCGGGAAGGCATGAACGTGCGCGGCCTGAATACCGCGGCAACCCTGTGGTGCTCTGCGGCGATTGGCGTACTGTGTGGCTTAGGCCAGTTCTGGCAAGCGGCGGCGGCAACGCTGATCATCCTGTGCGCCAATATTCTACTGCGCGAAGCGGCGCAGAGAATTAATCAGATCCCCGGCGCGACAGAAGAAGAAAAATGCTACGTCCTGAATATTATCTGTCATAGCGAACATGAAAACGCGATTCGTCAGCTATTGCTTAATATCAGTAAAGAGATGACGCTCAGCTTGCAGGGGCTGGTGTCGATAGCAGCAAAAGAACAAGGACATAAAGAAATCCGCATCGAACTGGTTGGTAATACCGACTCCCGCAAAGCGCGAGATCTTATTATGTCAAGAATTGGCGGTGACGAAAACATTACGTCAGTGCGCTGGTGCGTCGAGGGGAGTTAGCCTCCCTGATATTCTACTCTGGCAATGATTTGTCTAAGGAGGGAATGATGGATATTCCCAGGCAATTAAAGTAATAAGCGTTTAATAACGTAAAAATGAATTATGCATAAGTCAATTATGCAGGGATAACGACGTCTTAAATTTGAGGAATAATCATGACTGACATGAAAATAGAAAACCGGAAAATAAACCGGTCTGCGTCAGAAAATGATAAGCAGCATAAAAAAAGCTTCGCCATTGAAACCGAGGCATTTAACAGCCCGGATCATACGCTGGCGCGGCTCAACAGCAGCCGTCAGGGGCTCACCACCGAAGATGTCCTTGAACGGCTGAATGAATATGGCCGCAATGAAGTCGCGCACGAGCAGGCGCCGCCGGCGCTAATCCAGCTTTTGCAGGCATTCAATAACCCGTTTATCTATGTCCTGATGGCGCTGGCCGCCGTCAGCTTCGTGACCGATTACTGGCTACCGCTGCGTAACGGCGAAGAGACCGATCTGACCGGGATTATCATTATCGTCACGATGGTCAGCCTGAGCGGGTTATTGCGTTTCTGGCAGGAGTTTCGCACCAACAAAGCGGCGCAGGCGCTGAAATCCATGGTTCGCACCACGGCGACGGTGCTGCGTCGCGGTCCTGGTAACATGGGGCCGGCGCAGGAGGAGATTGCCATTGAGGAACTGGTGCCCGGTGACATCATCTTCCTGGCTGCGGGGGATCTGGTTCCGGCGGATGTCCGCCTGCTGGAGTCCCGGGACCTGTTCGTCAGCCAGTCGATACTTAGCGGCGAATCGCTGCCGGTGGAAAAGTATGACGTTCTGGCCAGCGTGTCCGGCAAAGGGTGCGACAGGCTTCCCGAACCGAACAAAGATAAAAGCCTGCTGGAGATGGGCAATATCTGTCTGATGGGCACCAACGTGACCAGCGGCAGGGCGCAGGCGGTGGTGGTGGCCACCGGAAACCGCACCTGGTTTGGTTCGCTGGCGAAGTCCATTGTCGGTACGCGCACCCAGACGGCGTTCGACCGTGGGGTAAACAGCGTCAGCTGGCTGCTGATCCGTTTTATGCTGGTGATGGTGCCGATTGTGCTGCTGATTAACGGCTTCAGCAAAGGAGACTGGGTTGAGGCATCGCTGTTTGCCCTGGCGGTCGCGGTGGGCCTGACGCCGGAAATGCTGCCGATGATCGTCAGCTCAAACCTGGCGAAAGGCGCTATCGCCATGTCGCGGCGCAAAGTGATCGTCAAGCGGCTGAACGCCATTCAGAACTTTGGCGCCATGGACGTGCTGTGCACCGATAAAACCGGCACGCTGACGCAGGACAATATCATTCTTGAGCATCATCTTGACGTCAGCGGCAGCGAGAGCGACCGGGTGCTGACGCTGGCGTGGCTCAACAGCAGCAGCCAGAGCGGGGCGCGCAACCTGATGGACCGGGCGGTGCTGCGCTTTGGCGAGGGGCGGATTGCGCCAGCGACCAAAGAGCGCTTCGTAAAGCTTGATGAACTGCCGTTTGATTTTGTCCGCCGTCGGGTCTCGGTGTCGGTGGAAGATGTCCGCCACGGCGATAAAAGCCTGATCTGCAAAGGCGCGGTCGAAGAGATGCTGATGGTGGCCACGCATCTGCGCGAAGGCGACCGCGTGGTTGCGCTGGATGAAACCCGCCGCGATCTGCTGTTAGCCAAAACGCAGGATTACAACGCCCAGGGTTTCCGCGTGCTGCTGGTCGCGACCTGCAAGCTGGATGACTCCGCCCTGACAACCCCGCTGTGCGCCGCGGATGAGCAGGGGCTGACGGTCGAAGGGATGCTGACCTTCCTCGATCCGCCGAAGGAGAGCGCGGGAAAAGCGATTACCGCGCTGCGCGATAACGGCGTGGCGGTCAAAGTGTTGACCGGCGATAACCCGGTGGTCACGGCGCGTATTTGCCTGGAAGTGGGGATTGATGCCCACGGTATCCTGACCGGCGCACAGATTGAAGCGATGACGGATAACGAACTGCAGCGCGAAGTGGAAACGCGTTCGGTATTCGCTAAACTGACGCCGCTGCAGAAGTCGCGCATCCTGAAAACGCTGCAGAAAAACGGCCACACCGTCGGCTTCCTCGGCGATGGCATCAACGATGCGCCGGCGCTGCGCGATGCGGACGTCGGAATTTCGGTCGACAGCGCGGCGGATATCGCCAAAGAGGCATCCGATATCATCCTGCTGGAAAAGGATTTGATGGTGCTGGAAGAAGGGGTGATCAAAGGGCGTGAGACCTTTGGCAATATCATTAAGTACCTGAATATGACCGCCAGCTCTAACTTCGGCAACGTCTTCTCGGTACTGGTGGCCAGCGCGTTTATTCCGTTTCTGCCGATGCTGGCGATTCATCTGCTGATCCAGAACCTGATGTACGATCTCTCTCAGCTCTCGCTGCCGTGGGACAAGATGGATAAGGAATTCCTGCGTAAGCCGCGCAAGTGGGATGCGAAAAATATCGGCCGCTTTATGCTGTGGATTGGCCCGACGTCGTCCATTTTTGATATCACCACCTTCGCGCTGATGTGGTACGTGTTTGCGGCGAATCACGTCGAAGCCCAGGCGCTGTTCCAGTCCGGGTGGTTTATTGAAGGGCTGCTGTCGCAAACGCTGGTGGTGCATATGCTGAGAACGCAGAAAATTCCGTTTATCCAGAGTCGAGCGACGTTGCCGGTGCTGCTCACCACCGCGGTCATTATGGCGATGGGCATCTACATTCCATTCTCGCCGCTGGGGGCGATGGTCGGGCTGGAGCCGCTGCCGCTGAGCTACTTCCCGTGGCTGATCGCGACGCTGCTCAGCTACTGCCTGGTCGCGCAGGGCATGAAGCGTTTCTATATCAAACGCTTTGGTCAGTGGTTCTGATGATAAGGAGGCGCAGAGATGAATCGTTCTCCGGACACCCTCATCGCGCTGATATTTTTCCTGGTGGGTCTGCTGGTGCTGTTGCTGGCTATCTGGCAAATCCTGTTCTGAAAAAGGGGGCGCGATGCGCAGAGGATCGCTGGATAAAGTCTTTATTCAGGTGGCGATTATTGCGGCCATCATTATTCTGCTGACAATCTGGATTAGATAAGAGGAGCCCGGGCCATTGGCCCGGGTTTAGCATTTCTGCCGGGGAAAGGATTACAGATCGAAGCGGTCGAGGTTCATCACCTTGGTCCATGCGGCAACGAAGTCATTCACGAACTTCTGCCGCGCATCGCTGCAGGCATACACTTCAGCCAGGGCGCGCAGGACGGAGTTGGAGCCAAACACCAGGTCAACGCGGGTCGCGGTATATTTCTCTTCGCCGCTCTTACGGTCGCGGCCGATAAACAGCTCAGCGTGCTCGTCAGCGGCTTTCCAGACGGTACCCATATCGAGCAGGTTAGCGAAGAAATCATTGCTCAACACGCCCACGCGGTCGGTAAACACGCCTTGTCGGCTGCCGTCGAAGTTCGCGCCCAGCACGCGCAGACCGCCCACCAGTACCGTCATTTCCGGCGCCGTCAGCGTTAACTGCTGCGCTTTATCAATCAGCAGCGTTTCGGTGGAGATGCCGCCGCCAACGCGACGATAGTTGCGGAAACCATCGGCCAGCGGCTGCAGCAGATCCATCGCTTCCACATCGGTCTGATCCTGACGCGCATCGACGCGGCCAGGGGCGAAGGGAACGCTAACCTGAACGCCCGCCGCCGCGGCAGCCTGCTCAATGCCCACCACGCCGGCCAGAACGATAATATCGGCCAGCGACGCTTTACCGGATGCCTGCTGAATCCCCTGCAGGGTCGGCAGCACGCGGGACGCGATGGCGTTTACCGGCCAGGATTTCTGCGGTTCCAGCGCCAGACGCGCGCCGTTGGCGCCGCCGCGTTTATCGCCGCCGCGGAAGGTGGAGGCCGATGCCCAGGCCACGGAAACCAGCTCGCTGACCGAAAGGCCGGCGTCGGCAATGGCGGTTTTCAGCGTCGCGATATCCTCTGCGGTTGGGGTGTGGACCGCCGCCGGTAGCGGATCTTGCCAGATCAGATCTTCTTTCGGCACTTCCGGGCCCATGTAGCGGGACTTCGGCCCCATATCGCGGTGGATAAGTTTAAACCATGCGCGGGCAAAGGCTTCGTTAAAGGCCTGCGGGTCGTTAAGGAAGCGGCGGGAAATCTTGTCGAACTCCGGGTCGAAGCGCAGCGTCAGGTCGGTGACCAGCATGGTCGGCTTGCGTTTTTTGTCCGGATTAAACGGGTCTGGAATAATTTCCGGGCCGTCTTTCGCTTCGAACTGAATCGCGCCTGCCGGGCTGCGGGTTTGCACCCACTCATATTTGTACAGGTTTTCGAAGAAGTAGTTGCTCCACTGGGTCGGCGTTTGCGTCCAGACCACTTCCAGACCGGAGGTGATCGCGTCGGCGCCCGCGCCGCTGCCGTAGCTGTTCGCCCAGCCGAGTCCCTGCGCTTCAATCGGCGCCGCTTCCGGCTCTGCGCCAACGTGGCTGGTCACCGCGGAACCGTGGGTTTTGCCCAGCGTATGACCGCCGGCGATCAGCGCGACGATCTCTTCATCATTCATTGCCATATTGCCGAAGGTCGCGCGAATCGCGGAGGCGGCGGAGAGCGGGTCGCCGCTGGCGTTGGGGCCTTCAGGGTTGACGTAAATCAGCCCCATTTCGGTCGCGCCAATGGCCTGCTGATTCAGGCTTTCCGGATGACGATGGGCCAGCCATTCGGTTTCGTTACCCCAGTCGACGTCCAGATCCGGTTCCCAAACGTCTTCACGACCGGCACCGAAGCCAAACGTACGGAAACCGGCATTTTCCAGCGCCACGTTGCCTGCCAGCATATAGAGGTCGGCCCAGGAGATTTTTTGCCCGTATTTTTGTTTTACCGGCCACAGCAGGCGACGGGCTTTGTCGAGGCTGACGTTATCCGGCCAGGAGTTGAGCGGTGCGAAACGCTGCTGACCGCGGCCCGCGCCGCCGCGCCCGTCAACGGTACGATAGGTACCGGCGCCGTGCCACGCCATACGAATAAACAGCCCGATATAGCTACCCCAGTCCGCTGGCCACCACTCCTGAGAATCGGTGAGCAGGGCGCGCAGATCGGCCTTCAGGGCCGAGTAGTCGAGCTTCTTAAACTCTTCGCGGTAGTTAAAGTGTTCGCCCAGCGGGTTTGAACGATTGGAGTGCTGATTCAGCAGATCCACCCGTAGTTGATTTGGCCACCAGTCGCGGTTGCCGGTGCCACCGCCCGCGCTCTGGGTGGGCGTCGCCGTCTCGGCGTGGAAAGGGCATTTCCCTGCCGACGGGGTATTCGAAGGATCGTTTGACGTGCTCATATCAGGCTCCGTTTGCTTTTGTGAATGCCATTACGATATACACTGCTACCAATAAGCGATATTTGAATGAGTCTACGGATTTAATAGTTATTTCCGTTCAATGCCTTTGTAAAAACCGAACATATATCATTGCTCAATGATTGATTGTTCAGTATTGACTCAACCACAATAGTCGTAACATACGCGTAAAGGAATCGTTAAGACATCATCCCCGCCAGCGAAGAGCGATTGTTTGAGTTACGACAATTTTAGTGCGTAAAACGGCTTAGCGCTGCCAGTATAAAGGCGTACCAAAAACGTCGATAAAATAGTCAATTACCGCACGTACGTTTAACGAAGGATGGCGGGCATGAGGGTAGATCGCCGACACCGGCGAGGAGCTGGTGCCGATCGCCGCGCTGTAGTGAGGCATCAGCTGAACCAGCCTTCCAGCCCCCATGGCTTCATTGACCATCCAATCGGGAAAGAGCACCACCCCCATGCCTCCCAGCGCAGCGGTCAGCAGCGCATCGGCGTTATTTGATGCCAGCCGCGGCGTTTGCGGATAGTGAACCCATTCTCCCTCCGCGAGGCGGAACAGCCAGCGGTTAGGTCCATTTGAACCGCTGTAGACCAGCGTGCTGTGATGGCGAAGATCTTCCGGTTTCTCCGGCGTGCCGCAGCGCTGCAGATAGTCCGGAGCCGCAACCAGATAGTGATGCTGCATACCCAGTACTCTGGCATGAACGCTGGAGTCCGGCAGGCTGCCGATGCGGAAAATCAGGTCGGTCGCTTCGCGGTGCGGATCGATAAAATCATCGGTCAGCGCCAGCGCAATTTGCATCTGTGGATAGCGCTGCGTTAGCCCCGGCAGCCACGGCGCGATATGGCGCTGGCCAAAATAGACCGGGGCGTTGATCCGCACCAGTCCACCCGGCTCAAGACGACGGTCCTGCAGGTCGCGCCTGGCAACGCTGAACCGTTCGCCGAGCCCTCTGGCATGTTCGGCAAACAGGCGTCCCGCTTCGGTGGGAACCACCGCCCGGGTATTACGATAAAAGAGCTGCTGGCCGAGCGCATCCTCAAGCTGGTGAATGACGCGCGACACCATCGAGGGCGAAACGCCTTCCCGCCTCGCCACTACGGAGAAACTCTGGCTGTCATAGACGGCGATAAACAGCTGTAGCGCCCGAAAATTCACATTACCCGCATCGCTCATTAATGCAATATCCGCAAAAGTGTTTCCCTGATTGTATCGTTTTTCACATTACTTCGCTGCTTTATGCTCTGCCACCCAATCAATAATCGGATATCAACGATGCAGTTATTACTTATTTTTCTTGTGATTGCCGGCGGCATGGGGTTATCCGTGGAAGCCGGACTACTCGGGCCGCTTGCCGGTCAGGTAGGGGACCTGTGGGCCACCTTCAGCATTTTTAGCGTCGGGAGCGCGCTAACCTTTCTGCTGATGCTGCTGTTTGGCCCCAGGCAGGGCCCCTCGTTCTTCTCCTTACCGGGCTGGCAGCTTACCGGGGGCGTACTGGGGCCCATTTACGTCGTCATCTTAACCATCGCCGTACCGGTTATCGGTATCGCCATGACGATGATCGGCATTCTGGCCGGTCAGGTATGCAAAAGCCTGCTGATTGACCACTACGGTCTGTTTGGTTCGGCAAAACGTAAAATCGATGGACGGCGGGTTATCGCGCTGCTGTTTATCATCGTCGCCCTGATTCTGATCGCTACAAGCTGAGGAGTTAACATGAGTAGCATAATGATTTTGCTGGCGCTGGTCGGCGGCGCGATGTTGAGTATGCAGGCGGCGATTAACGGCCGTTTGGGCAGCCAGGTGGGCGTATTTCGCAGCGCGTTTCTCACGTTTGCGGTGGGCGCCTTGATCACGGCGCTGCTGATTTTTTATTTTGCCCCCCATCAGTCGACAACGCTGCTGGATGTGCCGAAATGGCAGCTGCTGGGCGCATTTTGCGGGGTTCCCTATATCGTGATTATGGTGGTGGCGGTGCAGCGTATCGGTACCGCGACGGCCACGGTGGCGGTGATTTTTGGCCAACTGGCCATGAGTCTGCTGATCGATAATTTTGGCTGGCTGGGTAACGACGCCATTGCCTTTTCAGCGGGGCGGCTGGGGGCCATCGTCTGTCTGGGGCTGGCGCTGTTCTTTATTTACCGCTCCAGCGCGGCGGCAAAAGCTGAAGATAAGGAGAGTTAGCCCACCTGTTCAGGTGAGTTGTCGCGCATCGCCAACCGCGGTCATACTGTTCGTCACCCTGTGACTGGCGCTTTAGACTGGTTACTGTCGGGGAGCATGGGTATCGCCGCCGCGCGCCTGGGCATCACATCACTTTACCGGAGATACGCTATGCCTGAGATACCGTCGCTGCTGACCTTCGCGCTTGTTGCCCTTGGCCTGGTATTGACTCCGGGGCCGAATATGATCTATCTGATTTCGCGCTCGATTTGCCAGGGAAGAAGGGCCGGACTGGTCTCCCTCGGCGGGGTGGCGCTGGGGTTTGTGTTTTATATGCTGTGCGCCGCGTTCGGTATTACCGCACTGATCTTCGCCGTTCCCTACGCTTACGACGCGTTGCGCATCAGCGGCGTGGTCTATCTGCTTTATCTGGCCTGGCAGGCGGTGAAGCCCGGCGGGCGCTCGGTCTTTGCGGTGCGCGACCTGCCTGCCGATAGCGGCCGTAAGCTGTTTATGATGGGCTTTATTACTAACCTGGCGAACCCTAAAATCGCCATCATGTATCTCTCACTGCTGCCGCAGTTTATCTCGCCCGGACACGGCAGTATCCTTGCGCAGTCGCTGGTGCTGGGAGGGACGCAGGCGCTCATTAGCGTAGCGGTTAATGCGCTGATTGTGGTGATGGCCGGGCAGGTGTCGCTGTTTCTCGCGGGGCGCCCGTTATGGCAGCAGTTTCAGCGCTGGCTGATGGCGACGGTGCTGGCGGGGATGGCGGTGAAAATTGCCTTCGAGGCGCGGAAGTAATCGCTGCGCCCGGCGGCGCTACGCTGCCGGGCGCAGGGGAATGGCTTTAGGCCCCTGGCCCTATCAGCTGTGAGCGGATCGTCGCCTCCGGCATCATCTCCAGCAGGCCGTTGCTCAGCATCTCTCCCGCCTCCTGCAGCGCGCTAAGCGGCATTTCCGGCAGGCTTTCAAGAATAAACCACATCCGCGGACTCTCCACGCTCAGACGAGTACGTACTCCCTGTCGCCAGTTCCAGCGTCGGCAGGTCACGCCGCGATCGTCGCCCCAGACCACTTCTCCCGCGTCGGGATATTCGTGAACGATCTGCCCCTCTTTGACGGTATCGAACGGTTCGCTGCCGTCCGCGAGCTTGAGGTGCGGGGCGCCAACGTAAGCCGCCAGGTTTTCGCCGCCGACCGGCACGGCGTAGCGCAGGCTCACCGCATTATAGAGATCGACGATGGGATCGATCGCAGCCATCTCGCCATCGCGCAGCACCCGCCTGCGCAAGGCTTCCGCCGAGCAGGGCGTCCGCTTGGGTTTTGCGCCAAAGGCGCGGAATACCTCGTTCCAGGCCTGCAGGTGCGCCTCCGCCCACTGCGGCTCGCCGGCGATAACCGCCTGGCAGGCGGAGCGGAGCGCATCGGACCCGACCAGGGGGGCGCGTACGGCGGCGGAAACGACATCAATGCTCAGGGCGCGAAAGCCGGGGGCCAGCGCGGAGACCTGCGGGCTGATTGACGGTAATACGCTATTCATTGGATAATCCTGTAACGACCATTTTAAAGCATAATATCGACCGATGACCAATAAAGTCAATATAACGACCGACGCGGGCGCCGATGCCGCCATGATTAATGAAGCCGTTGCGGCGCGCATTAAGCGCTACCGGGCGGAAAAGAAGATCTCCCTGGATGAGCTGTCGCGACGCGCGGGCGTCAGCAAAGGTATGCTGGTAGACATTGAAGCCTGCAGGGCCAATCCCAGCATTGCGCTGTTGTGCCGTCTGGCCTCGGCGCTGGGCGTTTCCGTGGCCGATTTTGTCAATGTCGCCACAGCGCCGCCGGTAAAGGTGATTGCAGAAGGCGAGATTCCCACGCTGTGGCAGGGCGAGCAGGGCGGCAAGGCGCGGCTCCTTGCCGGTACCAGCGGTCCGGATATGGTTGAGCTCTGGCAGTGGAGCCTCAATCCGGGAGAAATGTTCACATCGCCGGGGCACGGGGAGGGGACGACTGAGCTGCTTTTCGTGACCGAGGGCGCCTTAACCCTGACGGTTAACGACGGGGTCTATCTGATTCGAGAGGGGGATTCCGCCGTCGCGCGTACCGACGCCCCGCATAGCTACGCTAACGCCGGGGATAAGATCGCGCGATTCACCATGACGGTGAGCGAAAAAGCGCGCTAGCAAGTGTTTCCCGGCGAGCGGCTATCGTCCCGACCGCTCGCCGCCTTCACGCCATACGCACCAAATCCATGCAATGCCCCATCATCACTCCCCATTTTTGGGAGCCGCGGCGGCGCCTGCCGTCGTAGGGCTGATTTTACGCGCGCTGCGCGCCTGGCATAGACCTTGCACACTCCTGTTCAGAAGGCAGCGCAACAGACAATTGAGATAACACAATAGCTGGCTAGGGTTCCGGTTCACTCAGGTGAACGTCTGGTCCGAGAGCTGGCGACCTCTGCGAGGTTACACGGCGGGACAAAAGCCCGGGAGACAGCAGCACCGTTGGGTGTCGCGCTGCCCCCGTTTCTCGTGCTAACCAGAGGTCCACCATGAAGACACCGCCGATCCTCCGCTCTCTTATCCTGTCGCTGGCGCTACTGGCCAGCGTCCCTTCGTTTGCCGCCGTCAAAAAAGAGTTCAACATCTGCTGGACTATCTATGCCGGATGGATGCCCTGGGGCACCATCAGCAACGAAAAAATCATCGATAAATGGGCCGGTAAATACGGCATCAAAATCAATATCGTTCAGCTTAACGACTACATCGAATCCATTAACCAGTACACCGCGGGCCAGTTTGACGGCTGCACCATGACCAACATGGATGCCCTGACCATTCCGGCGGCGGGGGGCGTAGATACCACGGCGCTCATTACCGGCAGCTACTCCGACGGCAACGACGGCGTGGTGCTGAAGGGGGCGGATAAAAAGCTCAGCGATCTGAAAGGCATGGCGGTGTATCTCCCGGAGCTTTCGGTATCGCACTACCTGCTGGTTCGCGGTCTGGAAAAAGCCGGGCTGCAGGAAAAAGACGTCAAAGTGGTCAATACCTCGGATGCGGATATCGTCTCGGCTTTTGGCACCAGCGGCGTACGCGCGGCGGTGGCCTGGAATCCACAGCTTTCGGTTATCAAAAAGACACCGCAAACCACGGAGGTCTTTAGCTCTTCGCAGGTGCCCGGCGAGCTGATCGACATGATGGTGGTGAATACTCAGACCCTGAAAGATAACCCGGCGCTGGGTAAAGCCCTGACCGGCGCCTGGTTCGAGATGATGGCCAAAATGCAGGCCGGAGATACGCAGGCGCTAAGCGCAATGGCCGCCGATTCCGGCACCGACCTCGCGGGCTACCGGGCGCAGCTAAAAACAACCCATCTCTTCTGGACGCCTGCCGATACCCTGACGTTTATCTCCTCGCCGGCGCTGGCAAAAACCATGCAGCGGGTAGCGCAGTTCTCTTTTGACAAAGGGCTGCTGGGAGAGGGAGCGCAGAGCGCTGACTTTATCGGCATGACCTTCCCCGACGGCGTCACCGTCGGCGATACCGCCAACAGCAAGCTGCGCTTTGATGACAGCTATCTGAAGCTGGCCGCGGCGGGGCAGCTGTAATGATTGACCTTGGGAGTCCACGCCATGCGCCACATTAACCGCTATCCCCGGCAGGGTATGCGCCTGACGCTGATGCTATTGCCCTTCGTCCTGATGATCGCCGCCTGGTTTATCGGTTCGGCGGTGCGGCTGGAAGCCAACCCGCAGGATAAGCTGCTGCCCGGCCTGTCGCAGATGATCGCGGCCATCGATCGGATGGCCTTCACCCCGGATAAACGCAGCGGCGAGTATCTGCTGTGGGCCGACACGCTGATTAGTATGAGCCGCCTGCTGATTGGTCTGGCGCTCTCGTCGCTGATTGGCCTGGGCATCGGCATCGCCGCCGGCGTGTTCCCGATGTACCGCGCGGCGCTGTCGCCGCTGATGACCGTGGTGTCGATGATCCCGCCGCTGGCGATCCTGCCGGTGCTGTTTATCGTCTTCGGCCTGGATGAGCTATCAAAAGTGATGCTTATCGTTATTGGCATTACGCCGATGCTGGCGCGCGACCTTGAACAGCGGGCGCGGGAAATCCCGGCGGAGCTGTTTATCAAAGCGCAAACCCTAGGCGCCAATAGCTGGACGGTGGTGCTGCGGGTAGTGCTGCCGCAGCTGCTGTCGCGGCTGATAACCTCCCTGCGCCTGCTGCTGGGCTCCGCATGGCTGTTTTTGATCTCCGCCGAGGCCATTTCCGCCACCGCCGGTCTCGGCTATCGCATATTCCTCGTCCGCCGCTATATGGCGATGGATGTGATTATTCCTTACGTCATCTGGATAACCCTGCTGGCATGGCTGATGGATCTGGCGCTGCGTCAGCTGCACAAAGCCTGTTTCCCGTGGGCGAAAGGAGGCCGGGCATGAGCTTTATCGACATCAAAAATATCTGGCAGGAGTACGGCGACCACGTGGTGCTGGAGCGCATCAATTTGCAGGTGAAAGAGGGCGAGTTCTGTTCGATGGTCGGCGCGTCCGGCTGCGGGAAGTCGACGTTTTTACGCCTGCTGCTCGGCCAGGAAAAGCCGACTCGCGGGGAAATCACCCTCGACGGCCAGCCGCTGGCGGCGGAGCCGGACCGCAGCCGCGGCGTGGTGTTTCAGCGTTATTCGGTTTTCCCGCACCTCAACGTGCTGGATAACGTCGCCATTGGCCTCGAACTCCCGGCGTCACCGCTGTTTGGCCGGCTGTTTGCCGGCAGGAAACGCGACGCGCGCGAACGGGCGCAGCGGATGCTGGAGAAAGTCGGGCTGGGGCACGCGCTGAATAAATATCCGGCGCAGCTCTCCGGCGGGATGCAGCAGCGGCTGGCGATCGCCCAGGCTTTCGTCATGCAGCCGCGCGTACTGCTGCTTGATGAACCCTTCGGCGCGCTGGATCCCGGTATTCGCAAGGATATGCACGGGCTGCTGCTCCAGCTGTGGAGCGAAACGCGGATGACGGTTTTTATGGTCACCCATGACCTCGCGGAGGGCTTCAACCTTGGCACCCGGCTGCTGGTTTTCGACAAAGTGCGCATCGATCCGCAGGCGCCCAACGCCTGGGGTGCGCGCGTTACCTACGATATTCCGCTCAATGAAGCGCGGATGTCGCAGATAACCACCGGCAGCGACAATAACGTTTACGCATTAAGGAGATAGTTTGATGACCGCACTTTTTCACTCATCCCCCAGCCTGCGCGAAGAGCGGCTACCCGGCGGGGCGCACACCTCGTTGATTTTGCGCAAAGGGCAGATTCTGCGCCTGACCGATATCGACGGCGGAGCCAACGTCAGCATGATGATGCTGAATCCCTATGAGAAGAGTGAGCGCCTGAATCTGCCGGATACCCTCAAGGGGCAGCACACCGCGCGCCTGACCGCCGGGCACTGTTTCTACTCCGATATGGGGCGCGTTCTGGCCGGGATTGTTGCCGACAGCTGCGGCTGGCACGACCCGTTCGGCGGGATACTCAACGCCGACGAGACGCGTGAAAAATATGGCGCAGGACGCTACCAGGAGCTGCGCAATGGCTTCTACCGCAACGGCGTCGATAACCTGCTGGTTGAAATGGGTAAATGGGATCTGGGCCTGGAGGACCTGCTGATGGTGGTTAACTTCTTCAGCAAAGTCACGGTCGATGAGGATGGCCGTTTTCAGTTTATTTCCGCCAACAGCCGCGCCGGAGATTACGTTGAGCTGTTTGCGCCGATGGATGTCCTCATGGTGCTGACCGCGCTGCCGCATCCTCAGGACCCTGCCGCTGAGTACGCTCCGCGGCCGATCCAGCTGAGCTGGTACCAGGCTGACGATGCGCAGGCGGCCGCGGAAGCGCTCTTTACCCGCGATGAAAACCAGCGCGCGTTCCTCAACACCCAACTTTTTGCCCTGTAAGGAGGCTGCGATGACCCTGATCGCCAGTAACCGTCGTCCCGAAGATGCCGTCTATCGCCATGTGATCCCGGCAGGGGAACCCTGGCTGTTTGAGGTACAAAAAGGGCAGACCCTGCGCCTGCTTGACCTCGAAGGCAACCAGGCCATTGATACCCTGTTTTACAACGCCGATAACCCCCGAGAACGCTACGATCCGCAGCGCACGCTGCGCCGCCAGGGCAATGCCTACCTGACTACCGGCAGCGTACTCTATTCCAATCTGGGCAATCCGCTGCTGACCATCGTTGCCGACACCTGCGGTCGCCACGATACCCTCGGCGGCGCCTGTGCCCAGGAGAGCAACACCGTGCGCTACGCCCAGGATAAACGCTATATGCACAGCTGTCGGGATAATTTCCTCTGCGCCTGCCTGCACGATGGCCGCCTGCATAAGCGCGATATCGGCGCCAACATTAACTTTTTTATGAACGTCCCGGTGACGCCGGAAGGCGGTCTGACCTTTGAGGACGGGATATCGGCGGCGGGGAAATACGTTGAGCTGCGCGCCGAGTGCAACGCCGTGGTGCTGATTTCCAACTGTCCGCAGTTAAATAATCCCTGCAATGGCTGGAACCCCACGCCCGCCGAGGTGCTGGTATGGAACTGACCCGCTGGCAGCGCTGGCGTCTGCTGGCCTTTCGGCTCTTCGCCGTCCGCGCCGACCGCCTGAACAGTACGCCGACGCGCAAACCTTAAGCGCCGGTTCACCCCGGGGACGACCTCAGGGGAACATCGACTTTTTGCGGGACGACCCGCGACCCTGTGAGTTGCGCTTATGTTTGATACCTTACTGATTGCCAACCGCGGCGCCATCGCCTGCCGCATTCTGCGCACCCTGCGCGCGATGCAGGTGAAGGGCGTCGCCGTCTATTCCGAAGCCGACCTGAGTAGTCTGCATATCCGCGACGCGGATGAAGCGTTAAGCCTCGGCGACGGCCCGGCGGCGCAAACCTATCTGGTGACGGAGAAGATCATTGCCGCCGCGCAGCAGAGCGGCGCCAAAGCGATCCACCCCGGCTACGGCTTTCTGTCTGAAAACGCGGCCTTCGCCGAGGCCTGCGAGGCGGCGGGGGTGGCGTTTGTCGGCCCCACTCCGCAACAGCTGCGCACCTTCGGCCTGAAGCATACCGCTCGGGCCTTAGCCAAAGCCGAGGGCGTGCCGCTGCTGGAAGGCAGCGAGCTGCTGGCCGACAGCGGCGAAGCCTGCCGGGCGGCTGAGGCGGTGGGCTATCCGGTCATGCTCAAAAGCACCGCCGGCGGCGGCGGGATTGGCATGCGCGTCTGTCGCGACGCCCGTGAGCTGATTGAGGCGTTTGCCGCGGTGCAGCGGCTGGGACAAAACAACTTCAGCGACGGCGGGGTATTTCTCGAAAAATATATCGAACGCGCCCGCCATCTGGAGGTACAAATCTTCGGCGACGGGCGGGGAGAGGTCATCGCGCTCGGCGTGCGCGACTGTTCAGTCCAGCGGCGTAACCAGAAAGTGATTGAAGAGACGCCCGCGCCGAATCTGCCTGACGGGATGGCGCAGGCGCTATGCGCGGCGGCTATCGCGTTGGGTAAAGCGGTGAGCTACCGCAGCGCCGGGACGGTGGAGTTTGTCTACGACAGCGCGGCGCGGCAGTTTTATTTCCTCGAGGTAAATACCCGGCTTCAGGTCGAACACGGCGTCACGGAGCAGGTGTGGGGCGTTGACCTGGTGCGCTGGATGATTGAGCTGGCGGCGGGGGAACTGCCTCCGCTACCTGAGCTGGCCGCCGGGTTACGGCCCCAGGGCCACGCTATCCAGGCGCGAATTTACGCCGAAGATCCGGGGCGGCAATTCCAGCCTTCTCCCGGACTGTTAACGGACGTCTTCTTTCCGCCGGCGGACGGCGCTGCCCTGCGTATTGACCGCTGGGTGGAAGCCGGGTGCGAAGTCCCGCCGTTCTTCGACCCGATGCTGGCGAAAGCGATCGCCTGGCGCCCCAGCCGCGATGAGGCTATTGCCGGCCTGGCGCAGGCGCTGGCGGAGACCCGCCTGTACGGCGTAGAAACTAACCGCGTGTACTTGCAACAAATTCTTGGCTTTGCGCCCTTTACCGAAGGCGAGCCCTGGACCCGCTGCCTTGAGCAGCTGCGCTACCGCGCGGCGACCGTAGAGGTGCTGAGCGCCGGAACCCAGACCAGCGTGCAGGACTATCCGGGACGTTTGGGGTACTGGGCGGTGGGCGTACCGCCGTCGGGACCGATGGACGATCGCGCCCTGCGTCTCGGCAACCGCCTGCTGGGCAATGCCGAGGGAGCGGCCGCGCTGGAAATCACCCTCAACGGGCCGACCCTGAAATTTAATACCGACGTTCAGGCGGTGGTGTGCGGCGCGCCATTGGCGGTGACGCTCGATGGCGTAGACCAGCCGCTGGACTGCGTATTGACTATTCCGGCGGGGGCGACCCTGAAGCTGGGCGCGATAAGCGGCGCGGGGGTCAGAAGCTATCTCTGCCTGAGCGGCGGCATTCAGGTACCGGACTATCTGGGGAGTAAAAGCACCTTTACCCTCGGCCAGTTTGGCGGCCACGGCGGACGGGCGCTGCGCGGAGGCGACGTGCTGCATCTGGCGCCGCACGCCGCCGCCAGAAGCGGGGATCAACTACCCGCCGCGCTACGCACGGCGCTGGCTGAGGTGCGGACGCTGCGGGTGATTTACGGCCCCCACGGCGCGCCGGAATTCTTTGCGCCGGAATATATTGCGACGTTTTTCGCCACGGAGTGGGAGGTCCACTTTAACTCCAGCCGCACCGGCGTGCGCCTGATTGGCCCCAAGCCGCTGTGGGCCCGCGACAGCGGCGGCGAAGCGGGGCTGCATCCGTCGAATATTCACGATAACCCTTACGCGGTGGGCGCGGTCGATTTTACCGGCGATATGCCGGTGATCCTTGGACCGGACGGGCCGAGCCTCGGCGGTTTTGTCTGCCCGGTAACGGTGATTGAAGCCGACCTCTGGCAGTTAGGCCAGCTCAAGGCCGGGGATAAAGTGCGTTTCGTGGCGGTGGATTTACCCACCGCCCGGCGGCTGGCGGAAGGACGGCGCGCCGAGCTGGCGACCCTAAGTCACCAGGCGATAGCCTGGCAGCCCGCGCCGCTGACGTCGCCTGTCGTGATGACCTGCGGCGAGGCGGACAAACGCCTGGTGGCGCGACTCTCCGGCGACACGCATCTGCTGCTGGAAGCCGGGGAGCCGGAGCTGGATCTGGTTCTGCGTTTCCGCATTCACGCCCTGATGCAGGCTCTGGAAGCGCAATCAAGGGAAGGCGCGATCGATATCACCCCGGGGATTCGCTCGCTGCAAATCCATTTTCAGCCGGAAACGTTGCCCCTTGAGACGCTGCTGGCGTGGGTGCGCGGCGAGTGGTCCACGGTCTGCCTGAGCGACGATCTGCAGGTGCCGACGCGCGTGGTGCATCTGCCGCTCTCCTGGGACGATCCGGCCTGCCGCAGGGCAATCGATAAATATATGACCACCGTGCGCCAGGACGCGCCCTGGTGCCCGAGTAATCTGGAATTTATCCGTCGCATCAACGATCTGCCCGATGAACAGGCGGTATGGAATACGGTATTTGACGCCAGCTATCTGGTGATGGGGCTGGGCGATGTTTATCTCGGCGCGCCGGTGGCGACGCCGCTTGACCCGCGCCATCGCCTGGTTACCACCAAGTACAACCCGGCGCGCACCTGGACGGCGGAAAACTCGGTCGGCATCGGCGGGGCCTATCTGTGCGTCTACGGCATGGAGGGGCCCGGCGGCTATCAGTTCGTTGGCCGGACCCTGCAGATGTGGAATCGCTATCGCGAGGTAGCGGATTTTGCCGGCAAACCCTGGCTGCTGCGTTTCTTCGACCAACTGCGTTTCTATCCGGTTTCGGCCGAAGAGCTGCTGCAAATTCGCCGCGATTTCCCGCTCGGACGCTACCCGCTGCGCATTGAGCACAGCACGCTGCGGCTGGCGGAATACCAGCAGTTTCTCCGCCGTGAAGCGCACAGCATCGGCGCGTTTCGCGAGCATCAGCAGCAGGCGTTTAACGCCGAACGCGATCGCTGGATAGCCAGCGGGCAGGCCCATTTTGACAGCCAGGAGAGCGCCGTGGATGAGGGCGGAGACGCGCCGCTGCGGCAGGGTGAACAGGGGGTGGAAAGCCCGATTTCCGGAAACCTGTGGCAAGTACAAACGGCGGCAGGCAGCCGGGTCCGCGCGGGGGATGTGCTGGTCGTGCTGGAGTCGATGAAGATGGAGATCCCGCTGCTGGCCCCCTGCGATGGCGTTATTCAACAGGTTCACGTGCAGCCGGGCAGCGCGGTACGCGCCGGGCAGCGGGTGGCGGTGATTATTGAGGAGAAGGCATGATGCAGCAGACCTTTGATTTACGCCTGGCAACCCTGGCGGAGCGTTACCGCACCGGTAAAACCACACCGCGCAGCGTGCTGGCGGACATCCGCCAGCGGGCGCAGGCGCTTAACCCCGAGTTCCGGTTGTTTATCCATATTCTGAGCGAAGAGGAGCAGGAGCCGTTTCTGGCGGCGCTGGATGACCTCTCGCCGGCCGCGCTGCCGCTGTACGGCGTGCCGTTCGCCATCAAAGACAATATCGATCTGGCGGAGATTGTCACCACCGCGGCCTGTCCGGCGTTTGCGTATCGGGCGGATCAGAGTGCGACGATTGTCGCTCAGCTGATTGCGCTGGGCGCCGTGCCGGTCGGTAAAACCAATCTCGATCAGTTCGCTACCGGCCTGAACGGTACCCGATCGCCCTACGGTCGCTGCCGCAATAGCTATCATGCGGAGTATCCCTCCGGCGGTTCCAGCGCCGGTTCCGCGCTGGCGGTGGCGCTGGGCGTTGCCAGCTTCTCGTTGGGCACGGATACCGCCGGTAGCGGCCGCGTCCCGGCAGGGCTGAATAACCTGGTGGGTCTGAAGGCCAGTAAAGGGCTGATATCCACCGCAGGGGTGGTCCCCGCCTGTCGTACGTTAGACTGCGTGACCTTTTTCAGCCCCACCGCCGACGAGGCCAGCCAGCTGCTGGCGCTCGTCGCACAGTGCGATCCGCAGGACGCCTGGAGCCGCCGTAATCCTCAGTGGAACAGCCGTCAGGCGTTCGGCAGGCCGTCCGCGGGGTTTCGTTTTGGCGTTCCGCGCGAGCTCAATTTCCTCGGCTGCCGCGCAAGCGAACGCCTGTTTTCCCAGGCCCGGCAACGGCTGACGGCGCTGGGCGGGGTGGCAGTTGAGATTGATTTCACGCCGTTTCTGGCGGCAGCCCGGCTGCTGTATGACGGGCCGTGGGTCGCCGAACGCTACGCGGTGGTCGGCCCGCTGATGGCGCGGCAGCCGGAGGCGGTACTGCCGGTTATTCGCGACGTGCTGGCAAAAGCGCCGGGCACCGACGCCACGGCGACCTTTACGGCGATCTATCAGCTACAGCAGTACAAAGCCCGGTGCGACGCGATACTCGAGACCCTGGACTGCGTGCTGACGCCAACCTATCCGCGCCCGGTGACGCTTGACGAGCTGGAGGCGGAGCCGATCGCGCGCAACGCCGATCTCGGGTACTACACCAACTTTATGAACCTGCTGGACTATGCCGCGGTGAGCGTGCCATGCGGATTTATGCCGGACGGATTGCCTTCGGGCGTCACGCTGTTTGGCCGGGCCTTTACCGACCAGTATTTACTGGGCCTGGCCGATGCGTTTCAGCGCGCTGAGCGGCTGCCGCTGGCGGGCGGAGCGCGGCTGGAGACCCCGCCGCCTGAACGCGTCGCCGGCCATGACCGAATGGCGCTGGTTGTTTGCGGCGCTCATCTCTCTGGCCTGCCGCTTAACGGCCAGCTGCTGGCGCGGGGCGGTCGGCTGCTGCAGGCGACCCGCAGCGCGCCGCACTATCGTTTATACGCTCTCGCGGACGGCAAACGCCCGGCGATGGTTCGCGCCGATAGCGGCGGGGCGTCGATCGCGGTTGAAGTGTGGGAGCTACCCAGCGCGGAGGTCGGTTCGCTGCTGGCGGCCATCCCCGCGCCGCTGGGTCTGGGAAAAGTTGAGCTTGCCGACGGACGTCGGTTAGCGGGCTTTATCTGCGAAGCCAACGGATTAGGCGAAGCCACGGAGATTACCGCCTACGGCGGCTGGCGCGCCTGGCTGGCACGTTAAACTACAACCCCTCCATCGCTTTTTGATGGAGGGGATTGGTGACACTGTCACCTTAAATTTCTAACATGCTGAAACATTTCTGCCAGATCATTAGCAACCTTTCGGTAGGGCTCCCGCTGCGATAACGCTATTCTTCCCCGCTTTTCCCTTTTCAGGCACTTTGTAACCCAGGTAAATGACCGCTAATGTCCCTAATGAGAGATGAAATTCGCGACCATTCAGCGGAAAAGATGCTATTTGTCCGCCGTGCCGTCATTGCGTTTCTACTGGTGGTGATTTGCTTCGCCATCCTGATCCTTAATCTTTACCGCCTGCAGGTGGATCAGCACGACTTTTATCAGACGCGTTCAAACCAGAACGACATTAAAATGCTGCCCATCGCGCCGAGCCGGGGGCTAATTTTCGACCGCAACGGCATCCCACTGGTACAAAATATTACCCTCTACCGTTTGCAGGTGATCCCGAGCAAAATCGCCGATATGACGGCGCTGCTGCAGCAGCTGACGCCGATCGTTGATTTAACCCCGCAGGATATCGCCGACTTCCGCGACGATATGCACCACAACAGCCGCTACAAAGAGGTGACGTTAAAATCGGACCTGAGCGATGTTGAAGTAGCGCGTTTTGCGGTCAATGAGTTTCACTTCCCCGGCGTCACGGTGGAAAGCTATCAGCAGCGCGCTTACCCCTACGGCGCCGAACTGGCGCACGTGGTTGGCTATGTCTCGAAGATCAACGACAGCGATCTGCAAAAGCTGGCCAAAGCCGGGGAAGAAGAGAACTACGCCGCCGACCATAATATCGGTAAGCAGGGCATTGAAGGCTACTACGAGAAAGCGCTGCACGGCACCACCGGCTATCAGGAAGTGGAAGTGGATAACCACGGGCGGGTCGTGCGTCTGCTAAAAGAGGTCCCGCCGGTGGCCGGGAAGAACATCTACCTGACGCTGGATCTGCACCTGCAGCAGTATATCGAATCGGTGCTGAAGGGGCAGCGCGCGGCGGTGGTGGCCGTCGATCCGCGCGATGGCGGCGTGCTGGCCATGGTGTCGAGCCCCAGCTACGATCCCAATCCCTTTGTCAGGGGCATCGGCTATCAGGCCTACCGTTCGCTGCTCGATAACCCGGACCGGCCGCTGATTAACCGGGTCACCCAGGGCCTCTATCCACCCGCGTCGACGGTGAAGCCCTACATGGCGCTGTCGGCGCTGTCGGCGGGCGTAATCACGCCAACCACCTCCTTCTTCGGCGCGCCGACCTGGACGCTGCCAGGGACCCAGCGCCGCTACCGCGACTGGCTGAAGAGCGGCCACGGCATGCTTAACGTCACCAAAGCGATAGAAGAATCGGCGGATACTTTCTTCTATCAGGTGGCGTTTGAGATGGGTATCGACCGCATTCACGAGTGGCTAAGCAAGTTTGGCTACGGTCAGTCTACCGGCATCGATCTTAACGAAGAGTATGCCGGGGTGCTGCCGAGCCGGGAGTGGAAACAGCGGGTGCATAAAAAACCGTGGTATCAGGGGGATACCATTTCCGTCGGTATCGGTCAGGGCTACTGGATTGCCACGCCGATCCAGATGGTCAAGGCGCTGACGACCCTGATTAACAACGGCAAAGTGCAAAATCCGCATCTGCTTTACTCCATGAAGCAGGGTAATAAGGTCGAGCGCTATCAGCCGCCGCAGGATCTGCCGCAGGTTGGCGATCCGCATTCGCCCTACTGGGGCGTGGTGCGCAACGGCATGTACGGCATGGCGAACCTGCCAAACGGCACCGGCTATAAGCTGTTCCATACCGCGCCGTACCAGATCGCCGCAAAATCCGGGACGTCCCAGGTCTTCAGCCTGAAGGAGAACCAGACCTACAACGCGAAGATGATCCCGGTGCGCCTGCGCGACCATATCTTCTATACCCTGTTTGCCCCCTATCAGCATCCGAAGGTGGCGATGGCGCTGATTCTGGAGAACGGCGGCGGCGATGGCGTGGTTGCGGGACCGACGGCGCGCGCCATCCTCGACCATATCTTCGACCCGGCCAATGCGCCGGCGGAACAGGGCGCGACGTCGACGGTGCCGCAGGTGGAGAGCGCCGACGCGCAGTAAACGTTATTCACTCTGAGCATAAGCGTTAGCGGATTGGTTATTTGCCGCCGCCGGCGCTTTTGCTCATAGTAGCGTTCTGTGTTGCTGTGAAAAAAGGCGCTCTGATGTCGTTAAGCCGAAATACGCTTCTTCTTGTACAAACCGGGACTCCGCCGGATGAAATCGTCTCCGACCACGGCGATCTTCCCCTCTGGTTTGGCAATTTACTGGCGCCGTGGCGCAATAAAATCAGCGTGGCGCGCGTCTATGCCGGAGAGCCGCTTCCCGCGCCGGATAACGCGACCATCGCGGTGATTACCGGCTCCTGGGATATGGTGACCGAACGCCTGCCGTGGAGTGAAATGACCGCGGCCTGGATCCGCGAGGCGATGGCGATAGAGATGCCGCTGTTTGGCGTCTGCTACGGGCATCAGCTGATGGCGCACGCCCTGGGGGGTGAGGTGGACTACCATCCAGCCGGACGCGAAGCCGGGAGTAAAACCATTTCGCTGTCCGCACACGGCCTGGCGGATCGTCTGCTGGCTGACCACCCGGCGCCGTTCAGCGCGCACCTCACGCATATGCAAACGGTCACCCGATTACCGCCAGGGGCAAAGGTGCTGGCTTCGTCGCAGCACGACCCTCACCAGATTGTACGCTACGGCGCGCATGCCGTTTCTACGCAGTTTCATCCGGAGATCACCCCGGCGATTGCCCGCTCGCTGATCGCGTTCCGCCAGGCGGCGCTGCGCAACGAGGGGGTTGACCCGGACAGGCTGAGTCGTGACGTTGTGGAGAGCCCGGTGGCCTCGGCGATTCTGACCCGCTTTGTCGCAGGCTACCTGCAGCCAGACCTGAACCCGGCTTAACCTCAGCGCTGTTTTTCCGCGAGCCAGGCCGCCGTTTCACCGAGGATTTCGTCGGAAAACGCTGCATCCGCGGTCATCCGCGCCAGAATTAACGCGCCGACCATGGCCGACCAGCTGCCAATCGCCGCGCGGCGGCTGGCTTGAGCGTCCCGATCATCCATCGCTTCACTGAGCTGCGCTATCTGCTGCTGCAGCCGTGCGCTCATTTCGTCACGCGCGGGTTCGGACTGGCGGATGGTTTCCGCCGCCAGCGCCGCCAGCGGGCAGCCGCTGGCAAAATTATCCCGATGTTCGGGGGAAAGATAACGCTCGATTTGCGCGACGACGTCGTTTTTCGCCGCGTCGTTCTCTATCTTCAGTTCCGCGAGGGTTTGGGCGATCAGGTCATCCTTCGATTTGAAGTAGCCGTAGAATCCGCCGTGGGTCAGACCGGCTGATTTCATAATATCGGTGACCGTGACCGCGTCAAAACCCCGCTCGCGAAACAACCGCCCGGCGGCGGTCAGGATTGTCTGCTTATTCTCTTCAACCTGTTTTCTGCTCACTCTCATGGCGTCGTCCTGCTGCGAAATTATTTATGATGACCATCATATAACATTATTTACAGCATACCCAGCCCGTGCCATTATACATGACGATCATCATGTATAAATTGAGGAGTACACCTATGAGCAGTGAATCAGCGGTGCTGGTAACCGGCGCATCGACCGGAATCGGCGCAGTCTATGCCGAACGTTTTGCCCGCCGCGGCCACGACCTGGTGCTGGTCGCGCGTAATCACGAGCGGCTGACGGCGCTGGCCGAGCGGCTGCGCGACGAAACCGGCGTTCAGGTCGACATCCTGCAGGCCGACTTAACCCAGGATAGCGACATCGCCGCCGTGGAGCAGCGGCTGCGGGAAGACGCGCGTATCAGGATTCTGGTCAACAATGCCGGCACCTCGATTCCCGGTGATTTCCTCCACCAGAGCAGTGACGATATCACTCGCCTGATTACCCTCAACGTGACCTCTGTGGCTCGCCTGGCGAACGCGATCGCGCCGCGTCTGGCCGAGGCCGGAGAGGGGGCGATTGTCAACATTGCGTCGGTCGTTGGGCTGGGTCCGGAAATGGGGTTGACCGTCTACGGCGCCACGAAAGCCTTTGTGCTGTTTCTCTCGCAGGGGCTCGACGTTGAGCTGAGCGCGAAAGGCGTATACGTTCAGGCGGTACTGCCGGCGGCAACGCGCACCGAGATTTGGCAGCACAGCGGCAAAGACGTGGATACCATTCCCGGCGTCATGGAGGTGGATAAACTGGTGGATGCCGCCCTGGTGGGGTTCGACCGCAGCGAATCGGTGACCATACCGCCGCTGCATGATGAAACGCAGTGGCAGGCGCTGAACGCGACGCGTCAGGCCATGCTCCCCGGCTTTGCGCAATCTGAACCCGCGGCCCGTTACCTGTCGCGATCGTGAGTTTGTCGCACCGTGTATCGGAAAGGAGAGTCGATACACGGTGCGACAACATCCCGCCATGTCACGCCCGGCACGGATACAGTGCCTCTGGAAGGCAGTGCTGCGCACAGCCATCATCGGGCCGGTAGCCCGGCGCCGCCCCCGGGAGAAGAGCGCTGAGTGGCAGAATACCCGGAGGCGGTGCTGCGCACCTGTCTGGGCTACAGGTTCACAGCCATCTTCAGGCCGGTAGCCTCAATATCGTGACAACGTCACAAATTCAGGGCAAAAAACCAATAAAAAAGCCGATAAGGTGAGTTATCGGCTTTCAAGGTTAATGCGAAAACAAATTTACTGCGCCAGCAGCTCCTGGGCGGTACGCTCTACCAGACTCAGCAGCACCTTCACGTCCTCTAACGTCACGATCGGGTTCAGCAGCGTCAGCTTCAGACAGGTGACGCCGTCGTGCTCGGTCACGCCGACGTTAGCGCGACCGGAAGCCAGCAGCGCATCGCCAACCCGCTGGTTGAGCAGGGCGATCGCGGCATCGTCGCTGCCCGCCATCTGCTGCGGACGGGAACGGAACAGCACGCTCGCCAGCTGCGGCTGCATGACCAGCTCCAGCGTCGGCTGCGTTTTGACGTAATCCGCCACGTTCAGCGCCATCGTCACGCCGTGATCGATGATTTCCGCGTACTGCTTCTGGCCCAGCGCCTCCAGGCCCATCCACAGCTTCAGCGCGTCGAAGCGGCGGGTGGTCTGCAGCGATTTGGATACCAGGTTCGGTACGCCGTGCTCTTCATCAAACTCAGAGTTCAGATAGGCCGCTTGATAGCGCATCAGCTCATAGTGACGGGCTTCTTTTAACAGAAACGCGCCGCAGCTGATGGTCTGGAAGAACTGCTTATGGAAATCCAGGGTGATGGAGTCCACTAAGTCAATGCCGTCCAGACGATCGCGATACTTCTCGGACATCAGCAGCGCGCCGCCCCAGGCCGCGTCAACGTGCAGCCAGATCTGGTGCTCAGCCGCGACGGCCGCAATCTCGCGCAGCGGGTCGATTGCCCCCGCGTCGGTGGTGCCGGCGGTGGCGACGATGGCCATAATCTGTTCGCCGTTAGCCTGCGCCTCGGCGATTTTCGCTTTCAGATCCGCCACGTCCATCCGCGCGAATTCGTCGGTTTTCACCAGCGTCACGGAACGGTAGCCGAGGCCCATCAGCGCCATGTTCTTCTGCACCGAGAAGTGGGCGTTTTCTGAACACAGCACTTTGTACTGACGAATATCGCCCGGCAAACCATCCTGCTGGATGGAATGACCCCGGCGGGCAAAGAAGGCATCGCGCGCCAGCATCAGGCCCATCATGTTACTCTGGGTACCGCCGCTGGTGAAAACGCCCGCATCGCCGGCGCCGTAGCCGACTTGAGCGCGCAGCCATTCAATCAGCTTGATCTCGATGATGGTGGCTGACGGGCTTTGGTCCCAGGAGTCCATGCTCTGGTTGGTGGCGTTAATCAGCACTTCCGCCGCCTGGCTAATCACCAGGCTCGGGCAGTGCAGATGCGCCACGCACTGCGGGTGATGTACCGACAGGCTGTCTTTAAGGAAGTACTCGATCGCACGTTCAATCGCCGCCTGGTTGCCCAGACCCTGTTCGTTGAAATCAAGGGTGATGCGCTCACGCAGTTCGTCAACGCTTTTCCCCTGATACATTTCAGGCTGCTGCAGCCACTGCGCTACCGCCTGGCTGGTCTGGGCGATCGCTTGCTGGTAGGCATCAATACTTTGCGCGGAACCAGCAAGAATCGGATTCAACTTGGACATTGCGGTCACTTACTCCACTCAGACCGGTTTTACGCCGGCGGCCAGCAGGGCCTGTTCAAATTTGTCGAAGAAAATTTCCAGCTCAGCGTTGCTGATCAGCAGGGACGGCAGCAGACGCAGCACGCAGCCGTGGCGGCCGCCGCGCTCGAGGATCAGACCCGCTTCGAAGCATTTCTTCTGCAGCAGCGCGGAAAGTTCGCCATCCGCCGGGTAGCAGCCCATGTGGTCCGGCGCTTCGTTCGGTTTAACGATCTCGATGCCGATCATCAGGCCCAGACCGCGAACGTGGCCGATAACCGGATAGCGTTTCTGCATCTCGGCCAGCTTGCCTTTCAGCCATTCGCCCTGAGCGGCGGTTTTATCCGCAATGTTATTGTCTTTCAGGTGGCGCAGGGTAGTCAGGCCGGTGGCCATCGCCAGCTGGTTGCCGCGGAAGGTGCCGGTATGGTGACCCGGTTCCCAGGCGTCGAACTGCTTTTTGATACCGAGAACGGCCAGCGGCAGACCGCCGCCAACGGCTTTCGACATCACGATAATGTCCGGCTCGATGCCCGCGTGTTCGAAGGCGAAGAATTTACCGGTACGCGCAAAGCCAGCCTGAACTTCATCGATGATCAGCAGAATGCCGTGTTCCTGAGTCACTTTACGGATGCGCTGCAGCCACTCGACCGGAGCCGGGTTCACGCCGCCTTCACCCTGAACGGCTTCCAGGATCACCGCCGCCGGTTTACGCACGCCGCTTTCGACGTCATTGATCAGGTTTTCGAAGTAGTAAGTCAGCGCTTTCACGCCGGCTTCACCGCCGATACCCAGCGGGCAGCGGTACTGGTGCGGGTAAGGCATAAACTGCACTTCCGGCATCATGCCGTTAACCGCCGCTTTTGGCGACAGGTTGCCGGTGACGGACAGCGCGCCGTGGGTCATCCCATGGTAGCCGCCGGAGAAGCTGATCACGGAAGAACGGCCGGTGTATTTTTTCGCCAGCTTCAGCGCCGCTTCCACGGCGTCAGCGCCGGACGGACCGGTGAACTGCAGGCAGTATTCTTTGCCTTCGCCCGGCAGCAGGGAAAGCAGGTATTCAGAGAAGCGATCTTTTAACGGAGTGGTCAGATCGAGAGTATGTAACGGCAAGCCGCTGGTAATGACACTTTGGATGCTCTGCAGCACATCAGGGTGGTTGTGGCCGAGTGCCAGAGTACCTGCGCCGGCAAGGCAGTCCAGATACTGTTTATTATCCGCATCGGTCAGCCAGACGCCTTCCGCTTTGGTAATCGCAAGGGGCAGCTTGCGCGGGTAGCTCCTGACATTCGATTCGAATTCAGCCTGACGGGCCAAAAAGGTATCGTTGTTTGCATCTAATAAATCTGCGCCTAAAGTATCAATACGGACTTTATCCGTCATCATATCACTCCCACAACCAGCGTTACGGTTGAGCGCTGGTTGAATAAATTGGTGTAAGAAATTGAATCGCCATGCATTAAAGCGGGCACAATATATGGCTTTTTAGATACGCATTCAACGTTTTATTGATTAAGGTATATTTACGTTATTTTTACACAGGCAAAAACCAACGTAATCCCTTGATTTAAATCAGGTGTTTTAAAGGATAAAAGACCTTTAAAATTGTAATTATTAGTGAGGAAGTTTCTCGTTTTTTAATACTGCCGCGCGGCCATTGCTGGCGAAAAGTTTCCGCCAGCAATGGCATGACTCAATGCAGCTCAACCGCATAATTCGTTAAAGGTGTAACTTTTTTCACCAACTTATTGTTATATAAAAACTGTTCATAAGCTTCATACCGTGGTTTATCCAGCGCCGCCGGATCGCTGGCAAACAGAGGAAGGGTTTTCAGCCATGCCTGCTTGTTCAGTTCGGTGTTGAGCTCGGGATGCGCGGCGGCAAACGCCTGCCAGGTCTCCTGCGGGTGAGCGCGCAGGTAAGCGACGCCTTTTTGCAGCGCCTTGAGGAAGGCCCTGATTTTCGCCGCGTGGACTTCATCCCGGTTGGCGACAATCACCAGCTCGTCGTAGGCCGGTACGCCGTAATCCTCAACGTTCATCACCTGCGGATCTTTCCCCTGCAGCTTCAGCTCCAGCGCTTCGATATTACGATAGCCGCCAATGACCGCGTCGACCTGTCCGGCCAGCAGGGCGCTGGTCAGCTGGAAGTTAACATTGATGAGCTTGATGCTTTTGGGATCGATTTTCGCATGCTGCGCCATGGTGGCCAGCGTCGCCTGTTCGATGCCGCTCACCGAATACCCTACTTTTTTGCCCTGCAGATCGGCGGGAGATTTTATGCTTTTATCCAGCGCGATCACCGTATTCAGCGGCGAATTAATCAGCGTGCCGACGCGGACCAGCGGCAGCCCTTCATCAGCAAAAAAATGCACCTGCGGCTGGTAGGTAATCGCCAGGTCCGCCTGGCGGGCGGCGACCAGCCGCGGCGGCAGCGCCGGGTCGGACGGCGGCACAATGTTGACGTCCAGCCCCGCGTCTTTAAAGGCGCCAATCTGTTCGGCCACCAGGATCGGCGCGTGGTCGGGATTGATATACCAGTCCAGCACCAGGGTGAGTTTCTCGTTGGCCAGCGCCTGACCGCTGAACAGCGCGGCAATCGTCATACCGGCATAAACACGTTTACGCATGGTTAGTCCTTTTATTTAAGAGCGTTATTCCGGCGTCCAGTTAATCAGCCGGTGTAAGAAAGCATCCACCGCCAGCCAGAGCAGGACGGTCAGTAGCACCAGAATAAACAGGGCCGCAAAGCAGATATCGGTTTGCAGACGGGCGTTGGCGTTAAGCATCACGTAGCCCAATCCTTCGGCTGAACCGACCCATTCGCCGATGATCGCCCCGATGGGGGCGACGGCGGCCGCCATCCGCAGGCCGGAACCGAGGGCTGGAAGGGCAGCCATCAGGCGAACGTGGCGCAGCTGCGCGCCAAAAGAGGCCCCCATCGTGCGCGCCAGATCGAGATAGTCGTGGTTAACCCGGCGCAGACCGTCGAAAAACGCCGAGGTGACGGGAAAGAAAATCACCAGCACCGCCATCATGACCTTGGCGCTCATGCCGAAACCGAACCACAGCACCAGCAGCGGGGCAAGGGCGAAAACCGGGATCGCCTGACTGGTCAGCACCAGCGGCATCAGCCAGCGCTGAAGGCGAGGCGAGACAATCATGCACAGCGCCAGGATCACGCCGAGCAGAACGCCGAGCGTGAGGCCGCTGAGGATCTCGCTTAATGTGATCAGCGTGTGTTCGCCGAGGTACGCGCGGTTGACCCACAGAGCGCTTGCTACCGCCGCGGGGGAAGGCAGCAGGAAAGCGGGAATGCCGCTGCGGGTCGCCAGCCACCAGAGCAGCAGCAGGCCGCAGAACACCACGGCGGCGCGAAACAGTTTTGCGCTCATCCGTTAGCCCTTATGAGCTGTTGCAGCAGCTCCGCCTGGCTGGCCAACAGCGCCGGGTCGTCCGGCGCGCGCGGCGGCATGCCGGAGAGGTGATGCCCGTCGTCAATCCCGCCGGGAGCGGGGGAAAGGACCAGCAGACGGTGGCTCAGGCGGCAGGCTTCCATCGGGTCGTGGGTGATCAGCACGACGGTGCGGTTTACCAGCAGCCCGGCGGCCAGGGTCTGAATGCGCGTGCGGGTAATCGTGTCGAGCGCGGAAAAGGGCTCGTCCATCAGCACGATGGGCCGGTCTTCGTAGAGCGTACGCGCCAGCGCCGCACGCTGGCGCATGCCGCCTGAGAGGGCGGCCGGGCGGTCGCCGGCGCAGTGTTCAAGGCCAACCTGCTGTAACAGCGCGGCAACCCGCCGATGGTCTACGCGCTCCCCGCGCAGACGCGCGCCAAGCGAGACGTTGTCGCGCACGCTTAACCACGGATACAGCAGATCTTTTTGCCCCATCCACGCCAGCCGCTTGTCTATTGGCTGCCCGTCGCTGGCGCGAACCTCACCGGCGGTGGCTTTTGCCAGCCCGGCGATAATACGCAGCAGGCTGGTCTTTCCGGCGCCGCTGGCCCCCAGCAGCGATACCCACTGGCCGCCGGGGATAGTGAACGTCAGATTGTCGAAGATCTGCCGCGAGCCAAAGCGCAGGCCCAGGCCGTGCACCTCAATTCCGGGAGCCGTCACGCCGGGCGCTCCGTGACGGCGTTAAGGCCCATCTGCCAGAAGTTAGCCTCCAGACGCGTGGCGGTGGTGAAAATAGCGCTGAGTTCAGCGAAACGCGCCTCGCCGCCGCGCTGCTGCCAGAGGGTTTCCAGCAGGCCGATGGCGTTATTGACGCCGTTCAGGTAACCCTCATCGCCGTAGTTGCGGATCCACGAGGCGTAAGTATTGTCAGCTAAGTGGGTCGCCGGATCGTGCAGCAGGCCGAGGCCGATTTCCGCGTAGCCGGCAACGCAGGGCATCAGCGCCGCCAGCAGATCCAGGGCGTCGCCGGAGTGGCCAATGTCCAGTACGTAGCGGGTGTAGTTGACGGTTTCCGCGGCTTCCGTTTCGGCGGCCATCGTCGCTTCATCCAGCCCCCATTCCCGGCAGTAGCCAACGTGGAGCGGCAGTTCGTCGAGAATGGCGTTCATCGACGCGGCGGCAGCGCGCATTTCCGCCAGGGTGCGCAGCTTGCTGACCAGCAGGGCGTAGCTGCGGGCGAAGTGGATCAGAAACAGATAGTCCTGCGTCAGATAGCGGCGAAAAGCGGGCTCGGGGAGGGTACCGTCGGCGAGCTGGCGCAGGAAGGGGTGGGCGACGTAGTGCTGCCAGTCGGCGCCGGCCTGCTGACGCAGACGACCATAAATACCCTGGGTAAACGCGGGAAGAATCACAGGACCTCCTGAAAAAAGGGAGATCCGGGCGTGCTGAAAGAAGTGTGAACAGGCAATGGCGCAAAACTGGCGGAAATGCCGATCCGTCCCTTCGCTGGCATGACCCAGATCAGGTTCAAAGGGTTCGGCTTACGCCATCTCAGCCCTCACGGGACACCCCTCGGTTTGGCCCCTGTTATACGACATTCCCTTTTTGATTACAATGCTGTGAATTTTATGAGGAAAGGTGACGTTGTCACGTGTGAGAGTCGCGAGAAAGGGCTTTTTGCATCGTGGCAGCCCGGCGGCGGCTGATGCCTTGCCGGGCGCGTATTATCAAAGGATCAGTGAAATTCTACCCAGCTGGCGCCGCTGTCTGCTGAACGTACGCACTTCTCGACCCAGTGCACGCCGAGCGCCCCGGCTCTGGCATCCGGATACCAGAAGTTTTCCAGCAAAGCCGCGTCGCGACGGTCGGTGGCATCCATGGCGATGGCAAAGCGGCGATACAGATTCGACCAGGCCTCAAACAGCCCTTCGGGATGGCCGCCGCCGATCCGGTCGTCCTGCAGGGCCAGCGGATCGAGATAGGACATTCCGCGTTCGAGGATGCGCACCGGCTCGCCCTGAATTTCGTAGCGCAGCTGGTTCGGCTGTTCATCCCACCACTCCAGGCTGGCTTTCTCCCCGACGATGCGGACTTTCTGTCCGTGCATTGAGCCGCTGTTGACCGCCGAGCACCACATCGACCCTACGGCGCCGTTGTCGTACTCCATCAGCACATGCGCGTTATCCTCCAGCGGCGCGCGGCTTTTGACAAAGCTCTGGCGGGAGCACATCAGGCGAGTGATATTGAGCTTCGGCGCCATGGTCTCCGCCAGGAACAGCGGGTGGGTGGCCAGATCGCCCAGCACGTAGCTGGGGCCGACAAATTTCGGGTCCACCCGCCAGCGGGTGCTGGGGTTATCCTGCTCTACCGGCTGGTTATGGAAACCGTGGGCGAACTGCATATTGATGATGCGGATCTCGCCCAGCAGCCCCTGTTCAATCATCTGCCGCGCCTGCAGAATCAGCTGATGCCCGGCGTAGCCGTAGGTGACGCCGATGATTTTGCGCTGTTTTTCGCTCAGGGCCACCAGCGCATCGGCCTCTTCGCCGGTAAAACAGAGCGGTTTTTCGCAGACCACATGCAGTCCGGCCTCCAGCGCCGCGCGGCAAATAGCGTAGTGGGTGTTGTTTGGCGTGGCGATGGAGATCGCTTCAATGCCGTCTTCCCGCGCCGCCTCTTCGCGAAACAACGTTTGGTAGTCGGGGTAACAGCGCCCGGCCTCCACGCCCAGCTGCTGGCCAAACTCGCGCCCGCGCTGGGGGTCAATATCAAAGGCTCCGGCCAGCAGGGTAAACGATCCGTCACGCAGCGCCGCAGAGCGGTGAATATAGCCAATCTGGCTGCTTCCGCCGCCGCCCACCATGCCCCAGCGCAAGGAGCGGCCAACAGGTTTAATACCGTTAATCATGTGTTTTCTCCCGATTAAAAACCAACCGAGCGCAGGTAGCGCAGGCTTTCCGTGACCGCCTGCAGGCTGCCCTCGACGTTGCGCGGATCGCGCTCTTGCTCAATGGTGATCCAGCCCTGATAGCCCCGCTTGTCGAGAAAGGCGCGCACCGCCGGATAATCAATGGCGCCGCTGCCGAGCGGGCACATCACCCCCTCCGCGCAGGCGGAGAAGAAGTCGATGCCGCGGGAAATCACGCTCCTGAATACCTGCGGGTCGACATCTTTAAAGTGCAGGTAGTCAAGGCGATCAAAATGGCGATCCAGCCAGCTGATGGGGTCCATGCCCGAATAGAAGAGATGGCCGGTGTCGAGACATAAACCGGCTACGTCATGGGGGATTTGCGCCGCCAGCAGATCGATTTCATCGGCAAACTCAATGCAGCCGCCGGCGTGAGGATGGATAACCGGGCGAACGCCGTACTCCTGCCACGCCAGTCGGCTGATGGTCACAATGTGGTCGACCATCCGCTGCCAGTCGGCGGGTGACAGGCGGGGAGCCAGCTCGCCGCGCCCGGCATATTTCGCCCGCTGCGGATTGCCGAAATCAATAATGACCAGATAAGGCGGCTGGAAGGGGTTGCCCGGCGTCTTTTCCGCCGACGGCACCTGCGACAGGTTGCGGCAGAGGTTATGCGTCAGTTCGACAATATTCGCGAAGTTCTCTTCGCTGACCAGATCGTCGAAGATCGTTCCGGCAACCAGCGACAGCCCCTGTTTATTCAGCGCTGCGCTGAGTTCATCGGCCCGGGTCGGCAGATAGCTCCACGGGCCCAGTTCAATGCTTTTATAACCGGCGGTCGCCGCTTCTTCCAGTACCTTGGACCACGGCGGCAGATAAGGATTTTTGGGATCATCGACGCCCCAGCTGCACGGCGCGTTGGCAATATGTATGGTCATGATGGCTTCCTTTTCAGATGAGGAGAAAACATGACCAGTATTGAATGAAAATTTCATATCCAACAATGATGAAATTTAAATTCTTTGATGGGATTCAAGGTTTATTTTGATAGCGTAAATGATAGTTTTTTATCAAATGCAGCACTGAAGCGGGGCGCGGCGACTTTACCCGCGCCTGCGGCAATCAGAGGTTTTCTTTAGTGAGGAGGTCAAACGGCTGCAGAGCGTTGATAAACGCCGCCTGCGGCTGGCTGGCGGCGTGGACAAACGCGTTGATGGTGGCGGCGGCAAATTCATCAAGCCGGTGGGTAAGCATGAGATCGATAGTGCCGTCAATTAGCGCCAGCTCGCCGCTATCCACCGGGCCATGACAAATCAGGGTGACCTGATGCTGGCGCTGGCGCGCGCGCAGGGCGGCGACAATCCCTTCCACGCCGCCGCAGGGCGCGTAAATGGCCTTCAGATCGGGGTACTGTTGCAGCATCTCTTCCGTGACCTGGCGCGCGACATCGGCGCGTTCGTGGCTGCGCACCGGTTCAAGCACCCGATCGCCTTTGCCCTGTTCACGCAGGTAGGAGCGGAAACTTATCTCGCAGCTTTCCTGACAAATAAACCGGTTATCGCCGACGATAATGCCAATTTCGCCGTCGTCGTGGCACAGCCTGTCCACCGCCCAACCGGCGGTGCGGCCCGCTTTCTGGTTATCCAGCCCGATATAGCCGGTACGCTGCGGGATACTCATATCGGAGAGCAGGGTGAAGACGCGGACGCCTTTCTCGATGGCCTGCACGACCGCATGGCGGATAAGCGGATTATCCAGCGCGACAATACCGATAACGTCGACCGTATCGCTCAGACGGGCGATCGCGGCGGCCATATCGTCGATGGCGTTAATATCGTAATGCAGAAAAGCGGGGGCCTGCGCCGGGCTATGCCACGGTAACGCCGCCTGCTCCAGCGCCTGCGCCAGCTGATGGTAAAACGAGTGTGACTGCTGTAGCAGAATGAAGCCCATTCTGAGGGCTACCGCCGGCCGATCCGCCGCCAGCCGATAGCGGGATTGCTCCAGCGCGAAGCCTAAGCGCCGCGCGGATTCCAGCACTTTACGTTCGGTGCTCTCTTTCACGGGCGTGCGTTTATTGAGGACCCTGTCCACCGTCGCGATACCGACTCTGGCCTCTTTGGCGATATCCGCCATGGTGACTTTTTTTGCTGACATGATTCTCTTCCTTTGAGGGTAATGATAAAAAGCTATCATTATTGTGACAGGCAAACAGCGAGGCGGGTCAGACTTCAGGAAAATCATTTCGCCGCGCTGGCTTCATTGACCTGATATTCAACTGCCAGGGTCTACACTAAGTGCATCCCCACTCAGGAACAGGATGTTATGACGTATTCCCTCTCAAAAAAATTCCTCGCCGCCACCTCTGCGCTGCTACTGCTCTCCATGAGCGCGGTCCCGGCCAGCGCCGCCGCCGATAATAGCGACGCGGTCTCTCCGCTCAGCGCCGGAAATGGCTTAAGCAAAGCGGCAAAGCAGTATCTCCTGCGCTATCCCTCCCGCAGCGGCGTGGACGGCAAAACCGCCCGCGAAGATACCGCCGCGGTCTTTATTCCGTTTGGCGCCACCCCGGAAGGGGGATGGCCGGTCGTGGTCTGGGCCCATGGTACCGTGGGCGTGGCTAATCACTGCGCGCCGTCGTTAAACCCGCGCAGCGATCGCGATAAGCAGTACCTGAACACCTGGCTGTCGCTGGGCTACGCGGTGGTCGCGCCGGATTATGCCGGTCTGGGTTCGTCTGGCCTGCACCATTATCTTAATGCCCGCGGCGAAGCGTGGAGCGTGCTTGATAGCGTTCGCGCCGCCCTGAAACAGTTCCCGCTGAAAAATGAACTCATTCTGGTCGGACAGTCGCAGGGCGCGCACGCCGCGTTCGCCAGCGCCGGATATCAACCCCACTACGCGCCGGAGCTGAATGTTCGCGCAACGGTGCTGACCGGAACGCCGTATTTTGAGAAGAGGACCACCGCAGCCGACATTCTTCCGCCGGCAGGCGGCAAAGCGCCGAGCGGCGGCGACCCGAAAATACCCTATATTTTCTATATTTACCTCTCGGCTGCCGATAGCAACCCGCAGCTCAATCCGGCTGATTATTTCCAGGATAAAGCGCTGCCGCTGCTGAAAGAGGCGAGCAATTTATGCATTACGCCGCTCAATGATGAAGTGATGAAGGCCGGTCTGAATGCGGCTAATGCCCTGAAGCCGGGGGTGGATTCGCTGTTAAACGCCAGCGTGGGCGCCATGCTCTACCCGACGCTGAAAATCGATCACCCGGTGTTTATCGGTATTGGTAGCGCGGATATTAACGTGCCGACGGCAATGCAAAAACGCTTTGCGGACGCGGTGAAAAGCGCGGGAACCCGTGCGGACGTGCATATTTATGAGGGGCTGGATCATAGCGGTACGGTTAACCCGTCTTTACGCGACTCGGTGCCGTTTTTGATTAAGACGCTCAACGATAAGCGGTAGCGGCGAAGGGATGATGAGCCGCCCTGAGCAAGGGGCGGTTCAGTACAGGTATGGCGTCGATTACCAGTATTTGGGGATCAGATAGCCATACATAACGACGGCGACAACAATCATCAGCGTAATAATTGCCCAGTCGGCTTTTAGTGATTTTACCGCGTTCATAAGTTCCTCTTTTTCAATGAATCACCGGGTAACGTTAGCGCCGTCGCGCCTGCATGTAGGTGATAGAGATCACATAAAAAATATTTGTCATACAAATAAAGTGTGTCAATTTTTTTACTATTCTCAGCAATATTTTGTCCGCTCATTCGTCTACCTCCGCACAGGGTAATTATTCAATAGCGTAATGAGGTAAACAGACGATGAGAGATATCGATATGCACGGTCAGCACCACCATCACCGCTTTGGCCGCCACAGAATGGCGAAGCCGCTTCTTATCGGCGTGGCGCTAATCGCCATACTTGGGCTGCTGGTGATGTCGCTGTGGAATGCGCTGCTGCCGGCCATCCTTGGGGTGAAGAGCATTGGCTTCTGGCAGGCGTTAGGTGTGCTGGCGCTGTCGCGGATCCTGTTCGGCGGCCTCGGCTTTCGCCCGGGAATGTTCGGCATCGGTAACGCGCGGCGTCGGATGCATGAACGCTGGATGAACATGAGCCCGGAGCAGCGCGATGAGTTTGTGCAGCGCTTTGGCCACCGCGGGCATCGCGGCCGCTGCGGCTGGCGCGACCGCCGCAGCGAGCATGCTCCGCAGCAGGAGAGTTCGGCTAAAAGCGCGGATCCCGAGTGAGCACAATGAAAAACAGGATCGTGGCGCCATCACGGCTTGTTTCCGCCCTCGATGCCTGCCGGTCGCGGCTGAAGGCTTTTATTCGCGGACGGACCCCGCTACGCGATGAGGCGGACGATATCCTGCAGGAAGTGACGTATCAGCTCATTCGCGTCGAGCAGCCGGTGGAGAATATCGCCGCCTGGTTGTTCCGGGCGGCGCGTAACGAGATGACCGACAGGGCGAGAAAAAAGCGCGAGCTGCCGCTGGCGGGCGGTTTCAGCGACGAGGAGGAGGGCGATTTTCCCGAGGATGAGCTGGCCGAAACGCTGTTTGGCGTTGCGCAAACGCCGGAGGATGAGTATCTGAAAGCGCTGCTCTGGGAGGAATTAAGTCAGGCGCTCTCGGAGCTGCCGCCCGCCCAGCGTGAAGCCTTTGAGAAAACCGAACTGCATGGCTACAGCTACCGGGAGCTGGCAGAGGAGTCCGGCGTCAGCGAACAGGCGCTGCTCTCACGTAAGCATAAAGCGGTACTCTACCTTCGTACCCGCCTGCGCGCGCTGTACGATGAACTGCTGGCCAGTTAGGCGTTCTCCGGCTCCTGCTGCAGGGGCCGGAGAGGTGCGTTTAAGCCGCTGATTGAATTATTGCCTGTAGCCCCAGGCCGTGAGGAAGGCGCTAATCGCGCATTCGGCGAGCTGCTCCAGCCTCTCTGGCGCCACCGCTTTTTGCGCAATTAAGGCCCCCGGCAGCGGATAGCCCATAATCGCACCGAGAAACGCCGTCGCCTCTAGCTCCGGGTCGCTGAGGGTCAGCAGACCTTCGTCTTGTTTCTGCGCCAGGATATCGCTCAGCGCCTGCAATACGCGGCCTGAGGGGCGCTGTTCGAGCGTGACGTAAAGCTCGGGCTTTTGCACCAGCACCTGGATCAGCAGGCGCTGAAAGTGAATATTCTCCGGCGCATAAAAGTGCTGTTGCACCACTTTTGCAAACCCGCGCAGCAGCGCGGGAAGATCCTGCTGACGATCCTGCAAAAGCTGGCGCAGGGGCGGCTGCATGGTGTCATTGAGAAACGCGAACGTCTCCAGCAGCAGCGCGTCTTTGCCGCCGGGAAAATGGCTGTACAGGGTCGGGCGCGTGGTACCCGCTTCGGCGGCAATGGTATCCAGCGACACATCAAGCCCGTGGCTGAGAAACAGCTCACGGGCGGTTTGTAAAATGCGTGGGCGGGCTTTCATTGGCCGCCCGCGTTGATTTCCCATCAATTGAGTCCTTACAGTTTGCGCCCTTTAAGGCGCATCATTCCTTGCTGTACCAGCAGGAAAAAGAGTGGAACGAAGAGCAAGGTCAGCAGCGTCCCGGTGAGCATACCGCCGATCACCGCGGCGCCAATCTCACGCTGGCTGGAAGCGCCGGCGCCGGTAGAGAGTACCAGAGGGATAACGCCGACAACAAATGCAAGTGAGGTCATCACGATGGGGCGCAAGCGCAGGCGAGCGCCCTCCAGCGCCGCGTCGGCCAGCGTTTTACCTTGCTGAAACCGCGCCAGGGCGAACTCAACGATCAGAATCGCGTTTTTGGCGGAAAGCCCCATGGTCGTCAGCATACCGACCTGAAAGTAGATATCGTTTTCGTATCCGGCGAGCAACGAAGCGCTCACGGCCCCAAGAATGCCTAACGGGACGATCAGCAGTACGGCGACAGGAATCGACCAGCTTTCATATAAGGCGGCGAGACACAAAAACATAAAGGCCAGCGACGCCAGGTATACCCATAACGTCTGCACTGAGGAGGTCTGCTCCTGCCAGGATAAACCGCTCCATTGCCTTTCAAACCCGCTCAGCTCGCCCACCAGTTCGGACATCGTCGCCATCGCCGCACCGGAACTGACTCCCGGCGCCGCGTTTCCCTGAAACTGCACGGCCGACACATCGGGATTCAGCTGCTTGATGGTGCGGGAAACCTGCTCAATCAGCAGCTGCGTGTTGTGCCGCCGCCAGTCCGCTTTCGCGGCAAAGCCCTGGCCGTACTGCTGGAACGTCCGGTTGTCGTTAAGGGCCGATCCCGGTGATTCGGTGTAGAAGTAATCGTCGAACTGGACGCCGTCAACCGGGTAATGCTCCACAACCTCGGCCACGATGCTGGTGATCCAGTCGCGGACTTCCGGAATGCCCGGATCGAGCACGAAGCGATCGCCGGAGGTGCGAATCCACTCAGGGTGCAGGACGTATACGCTGGCGGGAACCTGCGACAGCGTGCTGTTCAGTTCGGTGACGGTTTTCGGCCGCGTATTGACCGAGACGCGATAGGGGTTAAACCAGGCATGAACGCGCATGCCGCGCTTGTGAGCTTCATCCAGCATAAACTTGAGCGGATCGTAGCCCGGATCCTCACCGATTTTGCCGGTCAGCATATCGGACCACGGCAGAATCTTCGATGGCCAGAGCGCGGTGCCATCCGGTTTCACCTGGAAGAAGACGGTGTTAATGCCGAGGCTTTTTAAATTATCCAGCTTGGCAACCAGCGCCTGCTGCTGCAGGGCGATGCGGCGTTCGGCGCTAATGCCGCCATTGACGGATTCCAGCGGCGGCCAGTCGAGGCGCGACACGGTCGTCAGCCAGACGCCGCGCACCGGCTCCTGGCTTTTGGGCAACGTCGGCTGGCGGGTCGCGGGCGGCATGGGCGTGACAAGAGAAACGGGCGGTTTGCTACCGCAGTGGGCTAACAGCAGCGCGGCAGCTATAGCTACCGCGGATATTTTCACCTTGTTCAGAATAAACTTACGAGAGCGGATCGTCATCATATTTGCCAGCTTTTCTGGTCATCGCACAAAAGAGTCATTTTCGTATTATTCGGCTTTAAGTCAATCATTTAGCTACAGATGCGGCGGCATAAGCACGCAAACCTCAGACGCAGAAAACGCCTCCTGCGCCGCGCAATGGTTTGCCATGATATATCATTGATATGCATTAAAACTTGATCGGTTCAGGGCGAGTATAAACAGGACTTATTAAAATTTGGCCAAACAATTGACCTTTGGCCTTTTCCGGCGAGTCAAACTGGATTAGCACAATGAACTACTCATCATCACGCCATCGTCTGTGGATACTCCTGTTTCTGATTGCGCTACTGAGCCTGGGCACCGGGCTTTGCTACTGGCAAATGCAAAAAAAGGTGGATCAAGATATCCATTCGCGCCTGCAGCAGGCGATAGCCAGCCTTGATGTGACCGTCTCCCATGCGGAGCAGGCAGCCGATCGGGCTGAGCCTTTTTATGGTAAAAGCTGTAGCGAGAATGTCCTGACGGAGCTGCGTACGCTGGTGGCCACCATTCCCGATGTGCGCACGGTGAATTTAGGTAAGGATAACGAAATATACTGCACCTCGGTTTTTGGCGGGCGTAAATTTCAGTTCGATCGTCGCCAGTATACGCATGGCGCTCTGCGCCTGCTGAGCGGCAGCGAAATCACGCCGTTTCATCCCTTGATGGTTTACAGCGAACAGGATGAGCGGGGAAATACGATTCTGGTTGGCGTTGACGGCTATTATTTATACAACATTTTGACCGTTCTTGATGGCGATGCGCATCTCTATCTTCAGGTTGGCGATCGGATAATGACCCGCAAAGGGGAAGTGACGGCGACGCCGGATATCAAGGTTCCCGTGCGCCTGGCCTCTGAGCTGTTTACCTATTCGGTTATTGCCGACCGCGGCTACGCCTCTGGCGTCGGGGCGTTTATCCGCTATGAGCAACACACGCTTATCGCCATTATTCTGGCCTCCTTGCTGCTCACCTTTTTATTCAGAAACTACCTCCGCTACCGGAATACGATTGAGTATCAGCTCAGAAAGGCTATCGAACTGAAGCAGCTCAAGCCCTATATTCAGCCGATTATCAACAATGACAGCGGAGCGGTTATCGGCGGTGAGGTGCTGGTGCGCTGGGAACATCCGAAGCAGGGATTTATTGCGCCGGATAAATTTATTTCCGTGGCAGAGCAGACCGGCTTGATTAAAGACGTGACGGCGATTTGCTTTGCCGAGGTGATCCGTCAGCTTCGGCGCCATCAATCCGTTATCCCTGGAGGGTTGTTTATTTGCTTTAACACCAGTTCGGTAAACTTTCAGGACGACGAAATAGTGACCCTGTGCCAGACGTTTATCCAGCAGATGAAAGAGGCGCAAGTCCGCCTTGTTCTGGAGATAACCGAGCGCGAGTCGATCGAGAATACCCGGCAAACATCAGCGGTGACGGACAAACTCAGGCGTATCGGCGTCCAGTTTTCGCTGGATGATTTTGGTACCGGCTACGCGAACTACAGCTACATCCAGCAATTTAATCCTGAGATTATCAAAATCGATAAGGTCTTTACCCTCAACATTGTGACCAACACGGCTTCCGCGCTGGTGGTGAAGAATATGGTTAATCTGGCCAGGAAGTTTCATTGCCAGATTATTGCTGAGGGCATCGAGGATAAGGAGCAGCTCACGATGCTCAAAAATATGGGGATTACCCTCTATCAGGGCTATTACTTTTCTAAACCGGTGCCGGTCGATGCGTTTATTCAGATGCTTCCTCGCTCGTTTAGCGAGTCAGGAAGGCCCTAAAGGCGACGCTCTTGCCTACGCAAAACACAGGAAATTAAAAGGTGATCGACTCGGCAAAACCGAGTAATAATGACCCGTTCAAGCTGAAAATTTGACATTATTGAGAAACAACTCAACAACATGGAGGTTGTCTTGTTTGAATCTCATCTCAATATTTTTATCCGCGCGGTTTTCGTTGAAAATATGGCGCTCAATTTTTTCCTCGGGATGTGTACTTTTCTCGCTATCTCCAAAAAAATCGATGTCGCATTTCGCCTCGGGGTAACCGTGACGGCGCTGCTGGCCATTGCGACGCCGATTAACAACCTGATTTACCATTATCTGCTGAAAGAGAACGCCCTGATCGAAGGGGTTGACCTGAGCTTCCTCGATTTCATCACGTTTATCGGCGTTCTTGCGGCGCTGGTGCAGATCCTCGAAATGGTGATCGACAAATATTTCCACGCGTTAAACCATGCTCTGGGGCCGTTCCTGCCGCTGTTAACTATCCACTGCGCCATTTTCGGCGCGACGATTTTTATGGTGCAGCGTGAATACAGCTTCCTTGAATCACTGACTTATGGCACCGGGTGCGGTATTGGCTGGGCGCTGGCGATTGTGGCGCTGGCCGGCATTCGTGAAAAGCTGAAATATGCCAATATGCCGAAAGGCTTACGCGGTTTAGGCAGCGTATTTATTACCGCCGGCTTAATGTCGCTGGGGTTTATGTCGTTCGCCGGCATCTCGCTGTAGGCTGCGCTGAACGTCGGGGGAGAGATTCTGCCGTCCAGACCCTGGGGTTGTACGGCAGAAGGCGCGAAATTATTGCCTCAGCGTTTTACTACGGGTAGTTAAACGCATCCGGATGGTTCTCCAGGCTGCCGCTCAGGGCGGCAAAGAGCACCGTCTTGCCATCGATAGAGCGTTCATCTCCAACATTCAGCCAAGTCAGTGTCTCCTGGGCGGTTTTTTCGTCAACGGCGGAATAAAGCCCGGACATCTCTCCGGATTTTTCCGACCACAGCACGGCGAAGCGCTCCGCTGCGCAGTCGTGGGGCTTGCAGACGCTGAATACCTGATAGACCTCGGCGCCAAGCTTCACCGTCCGGGCAGGCGAGCCCGTGCCGCCGGACTTTATCCAGGCGGGCAGGGTATGCCCTTTAACCATCTGGCTAAAGGCTGCCGGTTCCTTTTTGGCCAGACCGTCCAGCGTCATATCGGTTTGCGCCATGGCGTGGGTGGATGCAGCCAGAAAAGCGATAGCGGTTAAGTGTTTAAGCATAAAATTGCTCCTGCGAACTCTCTGATTCCGTTTGATGGCCGGTGATAATGGCTCTGATTAGCTGTTTTTGGTCTGAACCCAAAAAGCGTGGATAAGGCCTGGAATATAGCCGAGGATCGTTAAAATAATATTGAGGATAAACGCCCAACCAAAGCCTTTACCCAGCAGTACGCCAAGCGGGGGTAGAATAATCGTCAACACAATTCGCCAAAAACCCATAATATCTCCCTGTTAAGTGAGTTAGCTCATAATTATTTTAGCGGTTGCGCCTGTTTTTGCAAATTTTAACTTTTTGAATAATAAGACTGCTAATATTACCCGCGCCTCGTTACTACATATTTAATAAATAGAAAAGCCCCAATTCACCTTTCTGACATATATAAGATTATTCCAGGGTGAGGCTTGCGTCAGCAACGCTGACAAAGCAAGAGTGTTCCATCGTAAACGCATTTAAACGTAAATAAGGAATGCAGGTAACGAGGCGGGAAGTGCGCTACACTGGCGGGGAGATTTATCCCATCATGAAATGGCGGCGGCATGGACAACATTATCCTTTATAAAGTTATCGTCATCCTGACCATTGTCGGGTGGGGCTGGAGCATGGTTAGAAGGAAGCAGAAAAAGCAGGTCCTGGAACCCACTATTGCGCAGGCGAATGCCAGGGAGCGTTATCAGTGGCGTTATTTCAGGTGGGGCTGGAGAGTTTTGCAAATCGTCTGCGGTTTTTATTTGCTGATTACTCTCATCCAGTTTCTTCTCTGCGGCTAGCGTTCGCCGCTGCGGCGAGCTGGAACAGCGCGCGACAGCGGCGAACGCTTCTTTTATGCGACGCCGGTACCGCCGTCTGAGCACCAGACCTGACCGGAAGCGTACGAGCAGGCATCTGAGGCGAGGAGAACGTAAAGGGGCGCAATCTCGACCGGCTGTCCCGGCCTGCCGAGCGGCGTATCCTCACCAAACTGCTGAACTTTCTCTTGCGGCTGGCCGCCGCTTGACTGCAGCGGAGTCCAGTACGGGCCGGGCGCCACGGCGTTAACGCGGATACCGCGCGGACCAAGCTGCTTAGCCAGCGATTTGGTAAACGCCACGTTGCAGGCTTTGGTCTGGGCATAATCCAGCAGGATCTCACTGGGTTTAAACGCCTGCACGGAAGAGGTGTTAATGATCGCCGCCCCCTGAGAGAGATGACGAAGCGCGGCTTTGGTTATCCAGAAGGGCGCATAAACGTTGGTTTTAAACGTGGCGTCAAACGCGGCGGTCGTTAACGCCTCAATGGATTCACAATACTGCTGCCTGCCGGCGTTGTTGACCAGAATATCCAGCCCGCCCAGCTCAGCGACCGCTTTTTCAACCAGGGTATCGCAAAATGACTCAATCCGAATATCGCCGGGAATGGCGACGGCTTTTCTTCCCTCGGCCTGGATCAGCGCGATAACGGCAGCCGCGTCGGACTCCTCCTCCGGCAGGTAGCCGATAGCGACATCCGCGCCTTCCCGCGCGTAGGCAATCGCGACAGCCCGACCAATTCCCGAATCACCGCCGGTAATCAGCGCTTTTTTCCCCGCCAGCTTTCCGGAACCGGTATAGCTGGTCTCTCCGTGATCGGGAAGGGGCTTCATTTCGGATGCCAGCCCCGGGGGCTGCTGCGGCTGCTCGACAAACGGCGGAAGTGGATAGTGTAGCGTTGGGTTATTTCCTGTTGTCATACCGGCCTCCTTAATAAATGAAATTTAAGATTAGTCAATGACTGCGTTGGGGCGATAAAAAAAGCGCAAACCAGGAATAATTAACATCGTAAAACCAGGAATTATTTACCTGGCTTTTAAGTCAACATGTAATACCAGAACAACGCAATTTCATCTTTTTCCGGTAACGCGCTGTAGAGATAACGATCGTATCCGCCCAGGGTAAAGCCATAATTTCGATAGAAAAGGCAGGCGGGAACGTTGACGTTCTGGGTTTCCAGCTTTAATCCCGCCGCGCTCATGCTCCGAGCCCATATATGGGCTGCCGCCATGAGCTTGTTGGCCGCGCCCGTTCTGCGCTGTGAGCGCTCGATGGCGATATAATCCACCGAAATAAATTTGTTCCAGATCAAGGAAGCGGTGATAAATCCGGCCACTTGCCCCGCGTCGGTTTCCGCGATTAAAAATATAGCATCCGGATTAACGCAGTGGTTTTCCAGCGTCTGGATATCCAGTTCATAGGTTTTATTATAAGTGCTGGGAAGTGTTTCAATTTTCAGATCATTATTGACAAAGGGGCCGGTGGCAATCTGGCTGACGGTGAAGGAAAAATCACAATATTCCAGACGAGCCAGGTCGGAATTTAATCCTTTACGAATCTGCATAGCATTCCTTGTTTTTTAAGCGATTTATTAATCATAGACAACGCCTTTAAAAATATCAGCCTCGCCAGCAACAGCGCACGCGTTTAAACCTGGTCTAATCTTATATTCATGCCGCATTTTCCACAGGTCATTTGAGGATATTTAATGGAATCCAGAGTATTTAAAAAACATTGGGGGGCGGAGTTCATTGCCGCGTACACAGTCCGCTTTCGCGTCTGGGCCGAAGGTCAAAAAACGATGACGCTGAGCCTGACGGGGCGGGATATTCCGATGGACGCCGCGGGAGAGGGCTGGTTCCAGATTGACGTCCCCGGCGTAAAGCATGGTGATGAATATATGCTCCGTTTAGCCGACGGCACGCGCATTCCGGACCCGGCGTCGCGCGCGCAACGCGATGATGTTAACGGCCCTTCGGTGGTCATCGACCCCAGGCGTTTTCAGCCGGTTAACGCTGGCTGGAAAGGGCGTCCGTGGGAAGAAACCGTGATATATGAACTTCATCCGGGCACCTTTACGCCGGATGGCACCTTTCTGGCCGCCATCGAAAAGCTGCCTTATCTGGCGGAGCTGGGGATCACCCAGATAGAGGTCATGCCCGTAGCCCAGTTTGGCGGTTCCCGCGGCTGGGGTTACGACGGCGTATTACTCTATGCGCCGCACGCAGCGTATGGCGCACCGGAGGATTTTCACGCCTTTATTGATGCCGCCCACGGGTTAGGGCTATCGGTGGTTCTCGATATCGTACTGAACCATTTTGGCCCGGAAGGCAACTATCTCTCTCTGCTGTTGCCGGGCTTTTTTCATCAGGACCGGATGACCCCGTGGGGTAACGCTATCGCCTATGAAACCGAGGCCGTGCGGCAGTATATTACCGAGGCGCCGCTGTTCTGGCTGACCGAATACCAGCTCGATGGGCTGCGCTTTGATGCTATCGATCAGATTGAAGATCGCTCCGCCAGGCACGTACTGATAGAAATAGCCGAAAATATCCGCGCCGCGATTCCCGACCGCCATATCCACCTCACCACCGAAGACAGCCGGAACGTGATTTTCCTCCATCCGCGCGATGAGAACGGACAGACGCCGCTCTTTACCGCCGAGTGGAACGATGACTTTCATAACGCCGCCCACGTTTTCGCGACCGGCGAAACGCACGCCTATTATCAGGATTTTGCGCATCAGCCGGCAAAGAATGTCGCAAGGGCGCTGGCCGAAGGGTTTGTCTACCAGGGTGAGCTTTCTGCGCAAACCGGAAAGCCACGCGGCGTGGCCTGCGCCGCTCAGCCGCCGCAGTTTTTTGTCGACTTTATTCAGAATCACGATCAGACCGGGAACCGTGCGCAGGGGGAGAGGCTGATTTCCCTTGCCGGCGCCGGGAAAACGCGCGTTCTGCTCGCCGCATTGCTTCTGTCGCCCCACATTCCTTTGCTGTTTATGGGCGAAGAGTTTGCGGAGACGAACCCCTTTCTGTTCTTTACCGATTTTCATGGCGACCTCGCGAAGGCGGTGCGGGAAGGGCGGGCTAAAGAGTTTGCCGGGCACGCGGGACACGATGCACCAGTCCCTGACCCGAACGATCCCCGGACCTTTATCCGTTCTAAGCTCGACTGGCAGAAGGCGGCAAGCGAGGAGGGGAAAGCCTGGCTGCGCTTCACGCGCCACCTTATCCAGCTGCGCCATCGCTATATTGTCCCGCTGCTCGCGGCGGGAGGGGCCGCGGAGGGCATGATCCTGCACGCGGCGGCGCAGGCGCTGGCGGTGAGCTGGCAATTCTCCGGCGGCACGCTCTCCGTGGCGCTGAATATCGGCGAGGAGCGGGCCGCGATGCCGGAAATACCGGGCGAGGTCATTTTTAGCTGGCCGGAGCGGCAGGAGGCGTTATCGCCAAACAGTATTGTTGTCCGTTTTGCACATGGAGAAGCCTCATCATGATCCCTTCCGCAACCTATCGTATTCAGTTCCGTAACGGCATGACCTTCGATCGCGCGGCGGCGCTGGCGCCGTATCTCAAAGACCTGGGAATCAGCCATCTTTACGCTTCGCCGATTTTTACGGCAACCAGCGGGTCAACCCATGGCTATGATATTACCGATCCTAACGAGATCGACCCAGCCATCGGGGGCCGCGAAGGGTTTGACCGGATGGTCAAGGCGCTGCGAAACGCGCAAATTGGCCTGATTCTGGATATTGTTCCCAACCATATGGCGACCTCGCTGGAGAATCGCTGGTGGCGGGACGTCATCGAGCAGGGCAAAAACAGCGCCTGGGCCCATTATTTCGATATTGACTGGACGCGTCCCGTTACGCTGCCGTTTCTGGGGGATACCTTTGAGGCAGAGCTGGAGAGCGGGGCGCTCGCGCTAAAACGCGATCCGGAAACCGGGAAGCCGGCGTTCGTCTACTATGACCAGGCCTGGCCCCTGAATCCTCAAACCCTGTCGACAGGTGAGCAACTACTAACATCTCCGGATCGCGACGCCATTCTGGCGCTGCACGAGGCGCAAAGCTGGCGGCTGATGTCCTGGCGGGAAGCGCCCAGGCAGCTCTCCTGGCGGCGCTTTTTTGAAATTACCGGCCTGATTGGCGTCAGGGTTGAAGACCCGGCGGTGTTTGACGACACCCACCGGCTTATCCTTGAACTGGTGCATTCTGGCATCGTCGATGGTCTGCGCATTGACCATATCGATGGCCTTGCCGACCCGCTGGGGTATTTGCAGCGCCTGCGCCAGGCAGCCGGGCCAGAGTGCTACATTACGGTGGAAAAAATCCTCGCCAAAGGCGAGCAGCTGCCCGCCGACTGGCCCGTCTCCGGCACCACAGGATATGAGTTTATCGCTTCGCTGGCGGAAGTGCTGGTGGATGACAATAACCTCGATCAGCTGCAGCAGGTTCATGACGAAGCGCTCGGCGGAGCGATAGATCGCCACACCGCGCTGCGCGAGGCGAAAGGACTGATGGTGGATCGCAATTTTGAGGGTGAATTTACCACCTTATTGCGGCTGGCCACCGAGCTGGCGGAGCGTAATAGCATGGCGGTTGAGAGCGACGCGCTGCGCCATGCCTTGCGTGAACTGCTGCTGGCCTTCCCGGTCTATCGTACCTACGGTACCGCCGAAGGGCTGACCGCAGGCGATATTACGCTGTTAAACCGGGTGGTTGACCAGGTGAACGCCAGGGAAGACAAACCCGATGCCAGGGCGCTTGAGGTCATTATCGCCATCCTGACCGGCAATCTGCACGAAAGTAGCCTCGACACCGCGTCACTCTTCAGAACCCGCTTTCAGCAGCTGACGGGGCCGTTGATGGCTAAATCGGTCGAGGATACGCTGTTCTTTCGCCATAACCTCGACCTGGCATTGAACGAAGTCGGGGCCGATCCTACTCCTCGCGCATTTTCTCTCTCTCGTTTTCACCAGGAGATGCGCATTCGTCTTGCCCGCCAGCCCGACGCGCTGCTGGGAACATCGACGCACGATACTAAACGCGGGGAAGATGCGCGCGCCCGGCTTTACACCCTGACGGAAGCACCGCAGCTGTGGGCGGAAAACCTTGCGCGCTGGCGTCAGATGAATCAAACCCAGGTGCGTTTTTTGAACGACGGTACGGCGCCGAACGCGGCGGATACGTGGATGATCTATCAGGCGCTCGCCGGCGTGTGGCCTGCAACGCTGCTGCCCGACGATACCGCAGGGCTGAAAGCACTCGAGACGCGTTTTCTTGCTTTTATGGAAAAAGCGCTGCGCGAGGCCAAGCAAAGAACCGACTGGATCGACAGCAATGAGAGCTATGAAAGCGTTGTGCTGAACTATGCGCAACAGCTGTTCGCTGCGGATAATTCGCTCTTTCTCAACGATTTTCACACCGCCCTGCAGCCTTTTATCCGTGCCGGCCTGGTGAACAGCCTCAGCCAGACGGTCATCAAACTGACCGCGCCCGGCGTACCGGATATTTATCAGGGGAGCGAGGCGCTGAACTTCAGCCTCGTCGATCCGGATAACCGACGTGAACCTGACTTCGCCGTCCTGGCGCATAACCTCGATAGCGAAGGTCCTGAGTTGTTTAATAGCGAAAACGCATGGCGAGACGGACAGCTGAAGCAGTACGTCACCGCGTCGTTTCTCAGGTTAAGGCAGCGGCATTTCGCGCTCTTCCATTATGGTGACTGGGTACCATTAAAGGTCACCGGTGACAGGGAAGAGAATCTTATCGCCTACGCGCGCATCAACGACGAGGAGGCCCTTATCGTGGTGGTTCCTCGCCTGGCCTTTGACGTCGCGGCGCACGGGTTGGCTGATTCCCCGGCCAGGCTGTGGGGCAACACTGCGGTAGCCATACCCGAAGATCTGGCAGGACGACATTATCGCGATGCGTTAACCGGCGAAAACCGTCTTGTCGAAGAGGCGCTCGATCTGGCGTCAGCAACGGGGTGGTTAGTAACGCTTATTAGTGAAAAGAAAAGTAGAGAGGAATAGTGTCAATGAAAGAAACGTTTGCAATAGAGCCCGGGGACGGCCAGCAGCTGGGGGCTAATTTTGACGGAAAGGGCGTGAACTTCGCGCTGTTTTCAGCGCACGCTGAGCGGGTTGAGCTGTGCTTATTCGATCCTTGCGGAAAAACGGAAATAGCCCGGCTTGAACTACCTGAATATACACACGAAATCTGGCACGGCTACGTACCCGGTCTGCAGCCCGGAGCCTTATACGGTTATCGGGTTTATGGGCCGTACGATCCGGAGAACGGCCATCGCTTTAATCCACATAAATTGCTTATCGATCCCTACGCGCGGGAGCTGGAAGGCGATATTGAATGGAACGATGCGCATTTCGGCTACGAGATGGGCCATGAGGAGAAAGATCTGAGCTTTGATACCCGCGATAGCGCGCCTTTTACGCCAAAATGCAAGGTTGTCGACCCGGATGCCTTCGACTGGCAGGGGGAAAATCGCCCCGACGTCCCCTGGCCGCATGCGGTTATCTACGAAACGCATGTGAAGGGTTTTACCCAGCGCAATCCGGCGCTTCCCCCGGAGCTGCGCGGCACATTTGAGGGGCTTGGGCATCAGGCTTCCGTCGATTATATCAAGAGCCTGGGCATCACTTCCGTTGAGCTGCTTCCCGTACACTGGTTTCCGGACGATCAGCATCTGCTCGACAGAGGGCTAAAAAACTTCTGGGGTTACAATACGCTGGGCTTCTTCGCTCCCGCGTCCCGTTACTACGGACCCACGGGTATCGCGGGCTTCCGCGACATGGTGCGCGCATTTCATGATGCCGGTATCGAAGTGATCCTTGACGTGGTTTACAACCACACCGCGGAAGGCAATGAGCTGGGACCGACGCTCTCATTTAAAGGCATCGATAATTTTTCCTACTACCGGACGATGCCGGATCAGCATCGCTATTACATAAATGATACCGGGACGGGGAACACGGTGAATACCTCGCATCCCCGGGTGCTGCAGATGGTCATGGATTCGCTACGTTACTGGGCTCAAGCCATGCACGTCGACGGCTTTCGTTTTGATCTGGGGACCATTCTCGGACGCGAACCCGAGGGCTTCGATCCGCGAGGCGGGTTCTTCGATGCGGTAACCCAGGATCCGGTTTTATCGAAGCTTAAACTGATTGGTGAGCCATGGGATATCGGTCCCGGGGGTTATCAGGTCGGCGGTTTTCCGCCTGGCTGGGGCGAGTGGAACGATAAATATCGTGATACGGTGCGGGAATACTGGAAGGGGGATAATGTTTCCAATGACTTTGCCGCCCGTTTACTGGGCTCCGGCGATCTGTACGATTTACGCGGCCGTCGTCCGTGGTCCAGCGTCAATTTTATTACCGCCCATGACGGCTTTACGTTGAACGATCTGGTTTCGTATAACGAGAAGCATAATGAAGCCAACGGTGAGGACAATAACGACGGGCATAATGACAACCGCTCCTGCAATTATGGCGAAGAAGGCCCGACGGAAAACCAGGATATCGTCGCCGTCCGCGAACGCCAGAAGCGGAATTTCCTGACCACGTTATTATTCTCCCACGGTACGCCGATGCTGCTGGCCGGCGATGAGTTTGGCCGTTCTCAGCAGGGCAATAATAACGGCTACTGCCAGGACAGCGAGATTTCATGGGTTAACTGGGAAGCACAGTCCGAGCAGGACCATGCGTTGCGCCATTTCACCCAGCGTCTGATAGCGCTGCGTGCGGAGCAACCGCTTTTACGCCGCGAAAGCTGGCGTGACGGGCTCGAGATACGCTGGTTTAACGCCGGCGGCGGTCTGCAGCAATCTGAACAATGGGATGAAGGTTCGACGTTAGGTCTCGCCATCAGCCGACCCGACCTTGAACAGGAGGAGGGCATCTGGCATGACGTGCTGATGCTGTTCAATCCCTTTGAGGGCGATGTTCCGTTCCAGATCCCGCAGTTTGGCGAAGGCGGCTGGGTTCTTGAGCTGTCGACCGCTGAAGAAAAAACGGACGGCGTCATCATTACCGAGACAATTGATTTTGTTCTGGCCGGGCGCAGCATTGCCCTTTTCAGACGGCCTTAAAGCCTCAGACAAACCCGGCGCTGAATGCCGGGTTTATATTGTCATTATTGATGCAGCGGCTGACCACTGGCGGCAAGGATGGATTCATGCATGGCTTCAGAAAGCGTTGGATGAGCAAAGATCATCGATAAGAGACTCTCATCTGTGGCCTCCAGATGATGCGCGATACCAAAACCCTGGATCTGTTCAGTGACCTGCTCACCAACCATATGCGCGCCCAGCAGTTCGCCGGTTTCGGCGTCGAAAACAGTCTTTACAAAACCCTCCGTCTCCCCGCTGGCCAGCGCCTTACCATTCCCCTGATATGCGAACTTACCGATCTTGATTGGCCGTCCCGTCTCGCGAGCCTTCGCCTCTGTCAAGCCCAGGCTGGCAATCTGTGGCCGGGCATAGGTACAACCGGGCACATAGTCGCGGTTAAGAGGGCGTACGCCTTCGACGCCGGCCAGCGTCTCGACGCAGATCGCGCCTTCGTGGCTGGCTTTGTGCGCCAGACACGGCGGGCCGGCCACATCGCCGATAGCATAGAGCCCAAATACGTTGGTTCGGCAAGCTGCATCCGTCTTGATAAACCCGCGGTCCAACTCGACTCCCAGCGCTTCCAGCCCCAGGCCTTCCACATTAGGCTGTACGCCCGCTGCCAACAGCACACGTTCGACTTCCAGGGTCTGTTCGGCGCCGGTGGTTTTCAGGGTGCAGCGCACGCCCGTATCGGTGCGCTGTACCTGCGTCAGCAGCGTTTGGCAATGGACGTGTATACCGCGTCGTTCGAACGATTTACGCACGGTAGCGGAGACTTCGGCGTCTTCAACGGGCAGAATCTGCGCGGCTTGTTCGACCAGCGTCACTTTGCTGCCAAGATCGTTATAAAGGCTGGCGAACTCGACTCCGATGGCCCCTGATCCGATGATTAATAGAGACTCCGGTAAGCGCTCAGGCTGCAGGGCCTCAAAATAGGTCCAGATTCGCTCACCATCTGGCTCTACTCCTGGCAACGCTCGCGGCCGGGCACCAGTCGCAAGGATCACATGACCCGCGCGATAGTCTCGCTCTTCTCCTCGGGGATCGGCGACCGTGACTTGCCCCTTACCACGCAGCCGGGCGGTGCCGGTAATGACCGTAACGCCATTTTTCTTCAGCAGGTACTCGACACCTCCGGTCAGCTGTTGCGACACGGCGCGGCTAAACTGCACCAGTTTCTGCACATCGAAACTCACCTCTCTGAGACTAAAACCCAGCCGATCGGCATGCGCAATACTGTGCGCCACCTCTGCACCATGCAGCAGCGCCTTGGTTGGAATGCATCCCCAGTTCAGGCAGATCCCCCCTAAATGCTGCTTTTCCACCAATGCTGTACGAAGCCCTAGCTGGCCGGCACGAATGGCGGCGACATACCCCCCAGGCCCGCCACCTATTATCAGTACATCATATTTGTCGTGCATAGCTCGTCTCCTCGATAAACAACAGCGTCGGTGTTTCAACCAGCCGCTTGAGCGCCTGGAGAAAAGCCGCGCCTGACGCCCCATCGATGACCCGGTGATCGCAGGACAGCGATACGGTCAGTTGATGGCGGACGACGATCTGTCCGTCGCGAACTACCGCTCGGGGCTCGCCTGCGCCAATCGCAAGGATCGCGCCCTGGGGTGGGTTTATGATGGCGTCAAACTGCCGTACTCCGAGCATGCCCAGGTTTGACACGCTAAAGGTGCCGCCCTGGAATTCTTCGGGCTTGAGCATGCCCGCCCGGGCTTTGGTTATCAGAGAATGAATTTCGTTTGATATGTCGCTTATCGACCTGCTGTTGGCCGAACGTACGATAGGGGTAATTAACCCGTCTGGCAGCGCAACGGCCACGGAAATGTCGGCATCGGCAAAACGGCGGATGCTCTGGGTAGCCTCATCAAACTGTATGTTGACGTCCGGCACGGCTATCAGCGCCATGGCGCAGGCCTTAACCAGCATATCGTTAACCGAAATCTTGACGCCGGGTACTTCGCTGTTGATTTCCTTACGCAATGCTAAGAGTCGCTCCAGATCGAGATCGACGGTCAAACGGAAATGAGGTGCATGTTGCTTGGACATTTGCAAACGGCCAGCGATCGCTCGCCGCATGCTGGACATCGGCAACGTCTCAAAGGCTGTCGCTGACGTGGCTTGTGGAGCCCCGGCCTGGGGTAGCCCATCAAGCAGCAAAGCGGCCGCCAGCACATCATCACGGCTCACCCGTCCGAGTGAACCGCTTTTGCGGCAGTCGTGCAGGTTGATCCCCAGTTTGTTGGCCAGACGGCGCGCCAACGGGGTTGCCGATACCTGGCTATCATCGGTATGCGATCGCGGCGCTTTGCCGGAACGAACGGGCGGCGGCGGAGAGGCGATACGGCCGCCTGCGGCAACGATCGCGCTCTCCAGGTCTGCGACAGAGATACGCTCGCCGCGCCCGCTACCCTGGACCTTTTTCAAGTCAACGCCCAACCGCGCAGACTGACGTAACGCATGGGGAGTGGCATTCACCTGAGTCGGATCCGTTATGCCTTGCAGGCTGGTGGGTACCTCGGTCTGCCCAATGGATGCCGCAGGCTTATTGGCGGGGGCCGGTACAACGGAGGGCGCGACGGCCGCTACAGCAGGCTCGGTAGTCTGCGTGACAGGCGCTGCTGGCTGCACCGCGGCCAGGCTGGCGGCAAAGGCATCCAGTTCAGCATCGCTTACCGAAGAGTCAGCTACCAGCGCCAAAACAGCGCCGACCGGGAGGGTATCTCCCACCCGGGCGATTATCCGCCGTAGCGTACCGGCGAAGGGGGCCTCCAGAACATTGACGATTTTGCTGGTCTCAATTTCACAGATTTCCTGCCCTTTGGCGAAGCGGTCACCCTCCTGGATGGCCCACCGCGCGAGCACGCCTTCCTCCATTGAAAGGCCCCACTTCGGCATTTCAAGTGTCCTGATATCGCTCATAGCTTAATCCTCCAGCACTTGACGGACGGCAGCTTCGATACGTTCAACGCCAGGGATCCAGAGTTTTTCGAGAGCAGGGGAGAACGGTACCGGGGTGTGTGGTGGTGTCACCAGAACAACAGGCGCTTTGAGGAAATGGAATGCCTGGGAAGCAATCAGCGCTGCGACATCATGAGCAAAGCCAAAACGCGCGGCTGACTCGTCGACAATGACCACGCGGCCGGTAGAAGCCACTGATTCCAGAATACCTTCTTCGTCCAGAGGCGAGATTGTACGTGGATCGACCACCTCCACCGAGATCCCCTCCCTGGCCAGTTTGTCGGCGACCTGGTTTGCTTTATGTACCATTGCAGACAACGCGATGATGGTGACATCCTCACCTTCACGGGTATAGTTGGCGACGCCCAGGGGGAGGGTATAAATCTCGTCCGGTACCTCGCCCTTGAGGTCATAGAGCATTTTATGCTCGCAGAACACCACCGGATCGTCGTCGCGAATCGACTGGATCAGCAGCCCTTTGACATCATAAGGCGTCGATGGCACGACCACCTTGAGCCCCGGTGTGGTAGCAAAAATATTATAGGGTGACTGCGAATGCTGGGCTGCTGCAGAAAAACCAGCACCGATCATGCCCCGCATCACCAGCGGCGCCTTGGCCTTGCCGCCAAACATATAGCGAAACTTTGCCGCCTGGTTGTACAGCGCATCATGGCTAACACCGAAAAAATCCATAAACATCAGCTCCGCCACCGGCCGCAGACCCGTTGCAGCGGCGCCGGCAGCCATGCCGACGATCGCCGACTCCGTAATGGGGGTGTCGATCACCCGGTCGGAGCCGAACTGCGTCCACAGCCCTTTAGTGACTCCGAGCACGCCTCCAAAGGCCTCTATCCTTGCTTCTTCGGGCGCATTTCCGCCGTGACCGCCGCGCAAGTCTTCACCAATCAGAACGACGCGTTCGTCGTGCTCCATTTCCTGGGCCAGGGCTTCCTTGACCGCTTCTCGATAGGTTTTTATAGGCATTGTTATCACCCTCAGTATGAGACGTAAACGTCTGTAAGCAGGTCTTCCGGAGCCGGATAGGCAGCGGCGCGCGCTTTGAATACAGCATCATCGACAAGTGCTTCAACCGCCGCGTCGATCGCCGCCAGTTCCTCAAGGGAGATGTGTTGTTTGACCCTGGTGGTGAAAATCTTCAGCGGATCATGTTGTTCACGCAGACGTTGAACTTCGCCCTCAGCGCGGTAAAGCGCCGGATCGCCCTCAAAGTGACCGTGCCAGCGGAAAGCTTTGGCCTCAATCACGCTTGGGCCTCCACCTTCTCGGGCGCGCTTGACGGCCTCTGAGGTGGCATCGTAAACGGCAAAGAAATCTGTGCCATCAACCGTCACTGCCGGTAAACCGAAGCCGGCGGCGCGCCCGGCGATATCACGACCACCGACGGCGTAATCATGGCCAGTTCCTTCGCCATAACCGTTGTTCTCGAAAATAAAGATGGCAGGGAGTTGCAGCACCACTGCCATGTTGATGGCTTCAAATACCAGGCCCTGATTAGAACCGCCGTCACCGGTAAAAGAGACCCCAACGTTACCGGTCTTGAGGGTTTTGGCCGTCAGAGCAGCGCCGATGGCTAACGGAGGGGCGCCACCCACGATAGCGTTCGCACCCAGCATACCTTTCGACAGATCGGCAATATGCATAGAGCCTCCCTTGCCCCGGCATAATCCGCTGTCCTTACCGAATATTTCAGCCATCATGCCGTGAATATCGCAGCCTTTGGCAATACAGTGGCCATGCCCACGGTGCGTGGACCCAATGAAATCAGCGTTAGTGAGATTTTCGCAGACCCCCACCGCAATGGCTTCCTCACCGGTATAAAGGTGAATGAAGCCCGGAATATCACCGCTGGTGTTTTCCTGATGCAAACGCTCCTCAAACGTCCGGATTTCGCGCATCTTACGGTAAGCCTGGAGTAAAGCCTGTTTGTTAAGCATCACTTAATTCTCCTCAGTAAAGGTCGTCAGGCGGGGGTTTGACAGGCTGGAAGCCCCTTAACCACGCCGATGCAATGAATCTACGAGTGCGACGAGGAGGTGCGAAGCCACCTTCATGGGGGGGTAGGAGGGGGTTTTCATGCTTGAGGTCAAACTTTATAAATTTTATGTATCTATCGAGAGGGGTGGCTCCATGCCATCCCGGGCTCTGGCGTACAATTGATAAAAAAATAATACGAGTAGATAACTACGGATGAAGCCATCGGATTTGAAAAGTCGCCAGGCAACTTCACTGGTCTCCGGGCCATTGCGGCTGACGAGAGATTTGCCGCTAATCCTGACCAAATTCGTTCCACCACGCTCTTCGATACGGCTGCTACAGCGCTCACGGCTTCTGCTCCTCCTCGATCGCATGCAGCGACGCCGTCTGGGCGTCGTTTGCGCGGGTGCTGGATTTGGCAAAACCACGCTGTTGGCGCAGTGGTATCAGCAAATGATTGCCCAGGGTGAACGCGTTGCCTGGCTTAGCCTCGATGAGGATGATGATGGCGTATGGCAGTTCATTCCTTATCTGCTGCAAGCATTGCGGCCGCTCTATGGCGATTGGGACGCCGACTTTTGGCGCAACATAGAAGAACAGACGCCCTCCAGTTCTCAACAGCTGCTGGCCGGGTTGATTAACCAACTACATTACTGTCCGCACGACCTGTATCTGATCGTTGATGACTTCCATATGATCAATGATGCTGGTGTATATGAAGCCCTGGGATATTTGCTCAAGCATGCTCCTGCCGCCTTGCACCTGATCATTGGCAGCCGTTTCCACCCCAGTCTCTCTCTGAGCCTGCTTCAGGCACAGGACCAGCTGGTGGAAATCTACGATCGAGACCTGCAATTTACGCTCGAAGAAACCAGACACTATTTCAGCCAGACGATTGACATACCACTCAGTAATCAGCATGTACAGCGGCTACTTTCCGCGACAGAGGGGTGGATCGCCGGCATGAAAATCGCTTCGTTATCCCCAGAATTGCTCAATGATCCAGAACATCTGCTGCGCAATATTCGTGGTGGAACCCGCGCTATCGCCCGTTATCTGAAAGAGGTGGTACTTGACCCATTGCCACAGGAAGTTTTTGATTTTCTGGTCAAAACATCGTTTCTTAATCGTTTAAATGCCGGGTTATGTAATGGAGTTACAGAGCGTGATGATAGTGAAGCGATACTGGCATGGATTGAGCGGCACAATCTTTTTTTGTCAGCCCTGGACGAACAAGGCTGCTGGTTTCGCTACCATCCTCTTTTGCAGGAAACCCTGCGAACAATATTGCAGCAGAACAACGATATCAACCTCAAGCACTTACATGAATTAGCCAGTCATTGGTTCGTTGAGCAGAGATTGTGGTCCGAGGCGGTACGCCACGCACTGGCAGCGGGCAAGCCGATCCATAATCCTGGGCAGGATGGCGCGGGCGCGCAGTCGCTGGCGGAAGAAGGGGATATAGATACCCTGGTTTCCTGGATGCATCACTTACCTGCGAGTACTGACCCTTCGCGCATTGACCTGCAAATCAATCTGGCCTGGGCGCTGGCGCACTATTTTCGCTTCGATGAATCGAGGCAGTTACTTGATAATCTTGACCAAATGGTCGTTAATCATTGTGATGATATAACCCCCAACGCCTGGCTCAAATTACGTGTCGTGCGCGCAATTTGCGAAGCTTTTGCCGAGAAAATCCCGGAAAGCCTTGCGATTGTTGAGCCGTTGCTGGCTAAAGTGCCCTGCGGAGACACCTGGGTCGACGGTCTCATATGCAATATTCTGAGCTACTGCCACGTGGTTAACCAGCGCTATAGCGACGCTCTTGAGGTTCAACGGCATATGCCTTGCCCGGAAAGTCCACTAGACAATCTATTTGTCTCGGTTTATCGCGCTTTTATCATCACTCAGTGCCATCTTGGTCAGGGTGACCTGGAGAACGCCTGGGGGCATGCAGAGAATGCATTGCGCCAGGCTGAGCGTTATACCGGCCCTCAGTCGACCAGCGGCGCGACGCTTGCGCCGCTGCTGGCGGAAATGGCTTACGAACGTATGAATCTGGACTCATTAAATACGCTGTTAGCAGATAGACTCGAATTCATCGATCGGTTTGGTCCACCCGACGCCCTGAGTCGCTGCTATACCTATCTTGCGCGTCAGGCTTTGAATGATGATATGCCCCATGAGGCAGAACGGCTGCTGGAACACGCGCAGCGACTAGCGGTATCTCGCGGATGGCAACGGCCGCAGGCTTTATTGTTAGCAGAGCAGGCGAGAGTGCGCCTGCAGCGCGCGAATTATCCAGGCGCGGAGCAGCTGCATCGGCAACTCGAACAACTGGCGGCCCGTGCCACAATTGATGCCGAAAACCCCTGTCAACGCGCAATAGCTCAGCATGCCAATGTCAGCCGCAGTCGCCTGCTTCTGGCGTCAGGCCAGGCGCCACAAGCCAGCCTTTTGCTGGGCGAACTCGTGACTGAGCAGGAGCGTCGGGGCGACCGGCTCTCCGCAGCGCGTCTTCGTACGCTATGGTCATTATCCTTGTGGAATAGTGGCGAAAACGCGGCTGCCGTGGCTGCATTGCAGCCCGTCCTGCAATTAGCGGCACAACAGCATCTCAAACGTATTTTTCTTGATGCTGGCGATGCCTTGCAGCCTCTGCTTGTCCGTGTACGCGAAACCTCGGCAGCCAGCGAAGGGGATGACCCTTGGCCCGGGAAAGGGAGCGAGTCTGAAGGCAAGCGGATTCAGCATGAAAACCTTGATGTTAACCAGGAGCTCAGTGAGCGAGAGCTGCAGATATTACAGCTCATTGCTGACGGTCAGATGAACAAAGAAATCGCTCGCTCCCTGACTATCTCTACTGAGACGGTGAAATGGCACATCAAGAACATCTACACCAAGCTCAAAGTCAATAGTCGTACGCAAGCCATGAGTCGGGCTCTGGAAATGAAGTTACTGGATTAATAATGTCAGTGATGTGCGAATATAATCCATAAGTGAATATGTCAGTAGCATCTATTGGCCCTTTAATAAACATAAATTCCAGCGCCGTCCGTCGCTACGCAACTCGGTGATGCTCAGCGGGTGGATGTCGATACGCGCAAATGAGTGAAGCGGGGCGCCGAGAACGTCGACGATCGTGGCGCGGATTGCGGCGGCAGGCGCAATGGCACAGTGGCGACCTCGAATATCGACGTGTTTAGCCAGCCAGCTGCCACAGCGCGCCAGCAGCTGAGCACGTGACTCTCCGCCCGGGGGAGCGGCACCCTCCAGCCAGGCCTGGAACGCTTCGGCGTCTTGCTTCATCACCTCACGCACTGGCCGACCGGCCCAGATGCCGTAGTCGGGCTCCGCCAGTTCCGTCACTGGCGTACCCTGTAAAGAGAGCGCGGCGGCGGTTTGCCTGGCGGCGACGTCCGGGGCGAACCAGACGCGGTGATAACGGGCGGCACTGCTTTGTAGCTGGCGAGCCCGTTGCCACTCCCGCGCCTCCAGAGGGTCATCACAGGGAAAGTGTGAACCTCTGGAGGCTGCCGTTTCTCCCTGACAAATCAGCGTTAGCGACGCTCTCATGTTGTTAACCGCGCCGGAAGGCCGGGCGATGTTCGCGTGTCGTCGGCGTGCGTTCGGCTAAAGCACCGAAAGCCACGCCGATGACGCCCCAGAGCACCAGATGCGTGCCGAAGGAACTTATGCGGAAACGCCATAGCAGGTCCGCCGGGAAGTGGTCGGAGACTTCGTTCACTGTCGGCATCAGGGCGCAAACCACGAGCATCAGCGCCACGGCGAACAGCGTTGCCCACATCATCGCATTCCCTCTGCCGAGGCGCGGCGTGAGCTGATGCGATAACCACGCGGCCGCGATGACGATGCCGATAGAAAGCAACATCATGACGAAATAGAGTCCGGTACGATAGCCGATGGTCTCCGGGTTGCCGACTGCGGGCGGATTGGGCGGGTATTTCAGACCTGGCATCAGGCTCATTGCCAGGAAGCCAGCCAGCGCCAGGCACAACGCCAGCACACGCGGGTCCGATGGCCCAAAGCGCTGGTAGCTAAAGGCCCACGCCAGCGCCAGACCGCCGCCCAGCGCGGCGCCAAACAGCGCCATGCCGGTCATCAGGCCGATCCCGGACTGGGTCTGTCGGCTAAACACCTCTTCTTCTTCGCCGTCTGCTGACGCGCCGTGATGGTGAGCGTGAGCTGACATGCTTTTTTCCAGGCCAATCGCGCGATCGACCTGCGGCTCGCCGAAATGGTGCGCAAAGGCAAATGCCACCATCCCGGCCAGAACGCCGGCCATCATCCCTTTAAATAACAGTTTGCCAATCATTTCCGCCTCCTCAGTGGCAGGGAAAGCCCAGCAGATGACGTGCGTCGTGGAAGAATTCATGCACCTGCGTGCCGGAAAACATCGACGTTGCGCCTTGTTCTGCGCCAACGAAATAGATGGCCAGCAGCGCCAGCAGGGCGGTGAACAGCGCCCAGGGCAACAGTTTCGCGACAGGAATGGGAGCAGCCGGGGTGTGGGCATTAAGGGTGATATCACTCATGGTGTAACTCCATTATCGATTTTGCTGTTGATAGAGAGTGCCGGACTCACCGTGACCGGCACGCCCGGCGAAAGGTGATGATGGCTATGTGCCGGCGGGCAACTGGCGTTCGCCAGTACAATCGGCTGGCCGTGGGGCGTGTTGAGATACGCTTTGCGCCACTCCTGCGTCCGTCGGCTGATTTCATCCGGCACCGTCAGGTTGAGTGCCGTCATCATGTTTTCCATCGCCGCCGTCCACTGACGATAGTAGGCATCATTCGCGCTTTCACCCGGTTGCGCCGGCACCGCGTTGATCTCTTTACTGAATGTCTGTACCCATTCTGCCCACGGGAACAGCCCGGCCCGGTGGAGATGGACTATCAGGGAGAACGCTTTTGCCTGCCAGGGCTTATCAAACACCGGCCCTTCCTCATCGCGCGGTAACCCGAGGGCGGCGTAATCGTGTTGTGCTACCGTATTCATGCTTCCTCCAGATAGTCGTCCCACAGATCGATGAACACTTTGTCAGGGCGCGGCTCTCCCCACAGCGCCTGCGCGGTGAAACTGACGCTGTAAACATGCTGGGGATGTTCTCCCAGCCCGTGCGCCGCAGTATCTGGCGTGATAAACACACCGTGAGCGATCTCTATGCGACCGACTTTATCGCGTGCGTAGCGTGGCAGGCGGGTATGGGTGGTCGGGTTGAAATTTTTCGTTCGTACCCAATCGCCCACCCGGAAGCGGGGCGCAACATCGTGACTGACCCGAGCAGACCCGCCGGTGCTGACAACCATCGACACCATCTCCTGCGTCAGCACAGGTGTACCAGGCTTGCAGGGGGCAGGCTTCGCGCCACCCCACAGTTCTTCAACGGTGATCGTCCCCTTTGCCAGCAGCAGCGTTTCGAATGCATGCAGCCAGTGCTCGTAGTAACTTGACTGCAAATATTCGGTCGGCGCCATACGTTCGATGGCGTGGCGAAATTCATCGACGTTAAAGTGTCCGCCGACGAACAACGAGGCGAACAGAGGAAATACCCGGCGTTCCCACTCATGATGGAAATAGGGCTCGTTTTCCTCGGTAGGGATCGGGCCAAGGCCGTGCATCCCCCCCAGATCATGTATCCCGTTCATGGTTTTCTCCTTTCGTTATGGTGCGCTAACCACACCGGTGCCAATCATCGAATCGCGCGTGATGAGTTCGCTCAACTGCGCTTCGCTCCAGCCTTCCGTGCCTGCCGGACGTTCTGGCAGGACCAGATAGCGCAGCTCGGCGCTGCTGTCCCAGACGCGAATCTCTTTGTTTTCTGGTATGTGTAACCCGAACTCGGCGAGAACGCCGCGCGGGTCGATGACGATACGCGAACGATAGGGCGCTGATTTGTACCACACCGGCGGCAGACCCAGCACCGGCCAGGGGTAGCAGGAACAGAGCGTACAAACGGTGACGTTGTGCACGTCCGGCGTGTTCTCCACGACCAGCATGTCTTCGCCCTGTATTCCGGAGAAACCCAGTTCAGCAATAGCGGCAGTGGCGTTTTCCATCAGTCGACGTTTGTATTCCGGGTCGCTCCACGCTCTGGCGACAACCTGTGCGCCGTTTCGGGGGCCGACTTTGTGCTCGTAGGTGTCAATCAGCTCATCCAGCGCAGCTGGGTCGATCAGGCCTTTTTCCTGCAGCAGGGATTCCAGTGCGCGGACGCGTAGCTCGATATTAACGGGGGGTTGGGTATGGTCGTGGTCGTGTTTATGGCTCATTTTAGGCTTCCCGAGAGTTAAGGTTAAAACGTCCGCCAGTCACCGCAGGCTTCGAAAGCGGCGGCGGCCTGATAGAGCGTGTTTTCAGCGTAATGACGTCCTACCAGCATCATGCCCACCGGGAGTCCGTCGACCATGCCACAGGGGATAGACATGGCCGGGTGACCGGTGATGTCCTGCGCAGCGGTGTTACCGATCATTTCGAAAGCGCGCGAGATGTATTCGGTGATGGAGCAGTCCGGGTCTGGTATCGGCTGAGCGAGGACAGGCACGGTAGGCATCACCAGCAGATCGAAATCGCTCAGGGCCCGGTCGTAGCCGGCGCGGGCCCGACGCGCGATATTCTGCGCTCTGGCGTAGTAGCGACCGTTATAGCGCTCCAGCCCATACTGGCCGACGAACATGCAAACTTTGAGCGACGGGGAGAGGGCATCCGCGCTGTCGCGCCATTGCGCGTGTTTGTCCAGCAGGCTGACGTCGTACTGGCCTTCCCAGTTAAAACCCATGCCGTTGCCGTGCATCATCTGGGCGGTCAGACCTTCGCAGCCGATAGGCGACCAAAGCGCGCCCGCCAGATTGTGTTCCGGCACGGAAATTTCGCTAACGATGGCGCCCAGTGCTTGCAGGCGGGCGATGGCGTCCCGCACCTTCGTTTCTACCTGCGGGTCCATATTCGGCAACTGGAATCCCTCGGTCAGAATGCCGATTTTCAGGCCGCGCACACCTTTTCCGAGGGCGGCGGTATAGCTCTCAACAACGGGCGCGTACTGACGCGGGTCAAGCCCGTCACTTCCGGCGATGGTTTCCAGCATCAGCGCGTTGTCGCGCACGTTGGCGGTGATGGGACCGGCGTGGTCGATGGTCGCCTCAATCGGCATGATGCCCGTGTAAGGCACCAGACCGTGGGTCGGTTTCATACCGTAGGTACCACAGAAGGCGGAAGGGATACGGATGGAACCGCCCTGATCGCAGCCTATCGCCATGTCCACTTCGCCAGCCGCCACCAGTGCGGCGCTGCCGGAGGACGAACCGCCGGAGGAATAGCCATGACGATGGGGATTGTGCACCGGGGCCGGGTCGGAAGTGTGGCTGCCGCCGGAGAGGCAGAAGTGCTCGCAGGTGGCTTTGCCGAGAATCGTCGCCCCGGCATCCAGCAGGCGGGTGGCCACGGTCGCGTCGCAGGATGGGACGAAACCTTCGAGCGTGGAGGCGCCGTTCATCATCGGTACGCCGGCGAGCGAGACATTATCTTTCAGGGCGATGGTCCGCCCGGCCAGCGCGCCAGTCGCTGCCCCTTTTACCTCCGTTTTGTAATACCAGGCATTAAGCGGATTGTCCTCGCCAGTCGGACGATAGCCGGCGGCGCGCGGATAGCGGACCTCCGGGATATCGTCGGGAAGGGAGTCGATCAGATCGTAGGCGTCGAAGTTAGCCTGCATCACCGCCAGATATTCCTCGGCCTGCGCCGTCGTCAGGCTGATATGCAGCCGACTGGCAAGCTCCTGGAGTTGTTCAGCAGTGGGACGTTGAATAGCCATGTTGTTTCCTTTTTTCTGTGTTTGCTCATGCGCCTGTCTTGAACATAAGCCCGGAATGCCATCCTGACTTGGTTATCCGGGTCAGTCGTTTGGCTGAAATGGACACCCGCGCAGCCTGTGGGTGTCCGTAAGGTGTTAAGACGGCTTATCGGCTTTAGGCCAGTGGATACCGACACTTTTCATGCCTTTGGTCACGTCCATGTCCGGATGTGAGAGCACCACGTCGCGATACGAAGGACTGCCGATGACCGCGGGCTTGAATTGAGTCAGGAAAGCGGTGACCTCTTCACGAATATCCTGCGGCACATTGAAGTTTTCGTAACACTCGTCGATAGACTCGAATACGGCTTTCCAGTGCACTTCGGTCAGCCCCATGCCGCGGTGCGCGGTCACCATATCTCGTCCCCGATAGACGGTGTTGCCACCCCAGTGCTTGCACAAGAAATCAACGAAGTTGATATGCTCTTTCTGAAATGAAGACTCGGACACGTGCGCCCAGATATGGCCGATGTCGGGATGCTTCATACAGGTCTTCAACACTTCGCCTGCGAAGGCGTAGACGGCGTCATATCCGCCGAGACGTTCATAGAGAGACGGCTTTTGCTGCTGTTCGCTCATGGTGGATTTCTCCGTAACATGTGAGTGGAAGGGGGTGCATAGGTCTCTGTTCAATCAGAACAGTTTCATCACGCGCAGGGTGGTGTGGAGATCTTCCTTAAAACCGCCATCGACGTTGATGTCGCGTTGGAGCAAGCCCTGCACTTGCACCGTAGGGGTGATGAATTTCGACAATTCCAGCCTTACCTGATCCGAACGCGTCGCTTGTCCGTTTTCGACGCCGTCGATCTGCTGTTTACCGCCCCACAATTTGGCGTAACCGGCGGAGACGGTCCAGGAGGTGTCTGCGGGCGGCGTCCAGCTTACCCAGCCCTGAAATTGATAGGTGTTGTCTTGTTTGAGGCGACCGGTGCCGATGCCCGTGGCATCGTCGTTGTCGCCATACCACATCGCATCAGCGGACAGCTGCGTGGCAAAACCGTTACCAAGCTGCTGCACGCCGCCAAGCTGCAGATCGAACTTCCAGCGGTTCTCACCGACGTTGAGCGTGCGCCCGGCATCGTAGGAACCGGCAGGGACGTACAGGTAGGGCACGAGGGCGAAGGTGGTGCTGGGGTTGTTCACCAGCCAGACCGGGGCGGCCAGAATGGGGTCGCCCAGGCCGCTGGCGGAATCGAGGCGGACACCGCCCAGAGAGCCGTTATAAAGACGTCCGTAGGGCATCAGCACCTGCGGCGCGACCGTGAAGCCCCCCACATCCATATAGTGGACGTAACGAAAGATGCTGACGAAGGAGTCCATCCCGGTGCCTTGCTTAATTTCGTCGCCACCTGTGGGGGTAAAGCTGTCTCGCGTGGCGTAGGTGAAATACGCCAGAATGGCATCGGTACCGGCAGGAGCCGGGATGAGATCCTGTGAGTTGAGATCGACCGCATGGGCCGGGATCGTCGCCAGCCAGAGTGTGCAGGCGACCAGGCTGATACGAGATGTGGTGCCACTAACAGTCATAACGTTACCCTCATGTCTGATATCTCTTGTTTATTTCCCGGTACCAACGTGGCCGGAAGACCTTACGGTTACAGATATTAGGGAGAAATTTGCTGCGTACTTGTTTCATAAGGACAGTCGTTTGGCTGGCAGGGACAACGGGCGGGCAGGCTGAAAAGGCCCATAGCGTGATGCTCCGTCATAGCGCAGATGTGCACACCTTGAGTGCGGTTCTCGCTTTTTCGACGCCATTCGCGACGTGGGACGCCTGGCGCATCGACGGAGCGTCAGTAATATTTCCGCTGCCTTAGCGCGGATGCGCGAGTGAGAGCGGGAGGGACATCTGAGTGCTGGCACGATAGTTGCTATCTGTGAACCCGTGTCTGTTATTGATGCGGGAATTAAGGTGCGAGGTGAGCAATTATGAATAGCATCATGCCGTCTGCGGTCTGCTCCCACTATTCGACCATTGGCGTTGCCGAGTCGCGCCGCTTCGAGTATTGGAACGACGTGGTGTTGCGTCACTGCATTCCGGCCGCCAGCGTGCCCATGGCTGGGGTCGACTTTGACGCCCGGCTTGCGGTACGCGGGGTGGGGATGGTGGATATCTGTTCGTTGTTCGCGCCGTTGCACCGCTGGGAACGCACCGCACGTTATCTGAGGCAGGGGCCAGACGACGATCTGTGGCTGGGCTATATGCAAGGCGGGTACGGCCAGCTTGAACAGGGAGGGCGCAAGGCGGCGCTGGCGGCGGATAGTCTGGTGTTATACGACGCCGCGCAGACGTTCAGTTTCAGCCTGGGTGGGGGCGATAATCACCTGGTGCGGATCCCGCGGCATCTGCTGAGTTGTCGTTTGCCGAGGATTGAAACGCTCACCGCTATGGTACTGGACGACAGTCGGCCCGGCGTGATTCCACTGCGTGAAATGCTGCGTCAGGCGACAGCGATGCCCGCGTGTCTGGACAACCCAGATATTTCTGGCCGTTTCTCCCAGACGATGCTGGATCTACTGGTGCTGAGTCTGGAATTGCAGGATCTGGATAACGTGAGTGCTGAGCGCGATCTGTACGCCAGGATGATGATTTATATTCGGCGGCAGCTTGTCGATCCAGATTTGAACATTGAGAGCCTGGCTCGGGCGCACCATGTTTCCATTCGCACCGTCACGCGTGCTTTCGCCCGCCACAAAAAAACGCCGATGGCCGTGATTTGGCAGGAGAGGCTGCGAGCAAGCCGAGAGGCCCTCGAACGCGGACGAGTCAGTAGCGTGTCCCAGGCGGCGCTGGATTTCGGCTTCTCTGATTTCTCTCATTTCAGCCACGCCTTCCGCAAAGCCTTTGGCATCTCGCCTCGCTCATTATTGCCCAAAGAGCAGCAGGGAGCGAGGCCATCGAACAGGCACACCGGGTCAGACTCCTGAGTCTGCGCGATATGAGTGAAAGCTGCGCGTGACGGAAGGCGCTCCCAGGCGTTGCGGCGGCAGGTGGATGACACGATGGCGTTAGTGTTTTAGCGACGGGAAATGATTTGAATATCCCGGCTTAGCGCGGGGTAAGGGTATGGGGGCGCATTGCGCAGACTCGGCTTCTTTAATCGTATTTAACATAATATACATTATGCGCACCAATATAGAAGTAGCAAGATTATGCGGCTTTGATCAGAACTCAGTTAACCATCCCGGGATTCTGCTCTGGCCCATTCAGCGCAGTTTTTTACTTTGGATGAAGTTAACCTATGTTGTCGACCGGCACCTGACAACGCAGATGGCCGCGCAGCGCCTGGGTATCTCCGCTGGTCAGTGCCGGCGTCTTCTGTCGCGTTACCGTGAATCTGGCCCGCCAGGTATG
>NZ_VOJB01000094.1:0-34497 GCF_007910085.1 Klebsiella sp. ME-303
CGAGGTCCCGTATAATACGTTTTCCTCATTCAGAGTCAAGCGATTATTTTCGCTTTTCTCTGCCGGTATTCATCGCTGAATCCCGCTGACCCGGCGGGCTGTAAGCCGTTGTTCCGTGTCAGTGGAGGCGCATTATAGGGAGTTCTGAGACGTTGACAAGCCCTGTCTTCAAAAAATCTTTCAACCGTCTCTTTTTTGTGCAAAATGCTATGAAAGCGCCAGTTTTTCCAGCGACTCGAAGCCATAGCGCCGCAAAACGCTCAAAAGCTGCTCAGTTTCAGGCGTCAGCGCCATACAGTACGCAATATTGGCATCACTCGATTTTGCGTCAGGCGCTTCGTGCTCTAATAGCCAGGCGGTGCGACGCGCAATCGCAGCTCCGGAGTCGATCATTCTCGTCCCTTCCGGCAGAACCTGCTGCAGCTCTTCTTGTATTAGAGGGAAATGCGTACATCCCAGCACAACCGTATCAGGCGGTTCCTGCATTCGTAGCCAGGGACGCAGGATACGCCGCAGTTCATCCAGCGGGACCGGCTCACCGTGCAGTTTGGCCTCTGCCAGTTCTACCAGCTCTGCCGACCCCAGCATTTCGATTTTGCATTCATTCGCAAAACGGGAGATCAGTTCGCGCGTATAAGGGCGTTTTACCGTTCCGCGCGTCGCCAGCAGGCCAACAACGCCATTCGCCGTTAAGCGGGCCGCCGGTTTTATCGCCGGAACGACGCCGACAACCGGAAAGGCGAATTTATCGCGTAAGGCGGGGAGGGAAACGGTACTTGCGGTGTTACAGGCAATAACGGCCAGCGCCAGAGGGTAACGCTGCTGAACCGCAGTCACAATCTCCAGGACGCGTTCAACAATAAACTCTTCACTCTTCTCGCCGTAGGGGAAAGCAACGTTGTCGAAAGCGTAGATATAATGCAGATTCGGCAGAAGCTGCCGAATCTCATTGTAAACCGACAGCCCACCGACGCCGGAATCAAACACCAGCACGGTGGGACGTGGATCAGAAGGTGTAGCTGCCAGACAAGTAGTATTCTCGTCCTGCAGTTTGGTAGCCATAAGCTGTCTCGTAATCTTTATCGAACAGGTTAGCTATTTTACCACGAACTGTCAGGCGATCGGTGATCGGATACGATGCAGAAACGTCTACCGTGCTGTAGCTCGGCAAAATTCTTTGCGTATTGTTGTACTGGGAGGTGTTGTTATCGTAACGCTTCCCATAATACTGCCAGGACACATCCATATCGACATCAAACATGGACCAATCCAGCTGATACTTTGCCTGTCGTTTAGAACGTCGGGCCAGCACTTCACCGTTATCATCGTTACGCGGATCGACATACTGCAACGTTACGCGATGGCTGAAAATACCGGTATCGATACTTCCCGTCCATTCCACGCCTTTAATCGTCGCGGCATTGATATTGTCGTATTCCCCGTCATAGGTAACAGGATCGGAATAATAGGTAATCAGGTTAGTAATTTTGTAATGGTACGCGGACAAGCGCCAGTCCACGGCACCGGTGAGCCCTTCCAGCCCAGCTTCCCACTGTTTCGACTCTTCAGGTTTCAGATTAGGATTCGCGTTGATACCAAATCGGGTGGAGCCAAACTGTTGCCCTAAAGAAGGCGCGAGGAAGCCGGTACCGTAGCCGAGAGTCAGGCGATAATTTTCGACAAACTCCCAGCCTGCGGTAGTCTGCCAGGTACCGTGCCAGCCAAACTGCTCATCGTGGTCTTCACGTCCGGACGCTTCGAGGGTCACGTCGCCAACTTGCTGCTGGCCCGTCAGGTACAGTCCCGTATTGTCACGTTTGTAGGTATCCGACATCGCCGTATCTGATGAAGTTAACCGCTGCTGCTGCCAGTCCACCCCTGCGCTGACAGAGCCATGACCGACAATAACGTTATTGCCCCATTGCAGGTTACGCTGCGTCATCCTGTCGAGCGTCGTCCCATCATTATAACGGCCATAAATACTGCTGTAGTTGTAGTCCTTTATCTTCTGATAGCTGGCGATGAGCTGGGAGGAATAAATTCCGGAATTAAAGTTCAGCCCCGCATCCCAGCTCTGGTTATAGAGCTGGCTTTCATCGGCGCTGTAGGCCGGGCTATACGGCGGGCTTCCCAGATCGTAATCAGAGTTGTTGGTGTAGCTGTGTCCGCGGAAGAAACCGTCAACATTCTCGTTAAATTTATGCTCGAGGCTGCCCCAAAACGTTTTATTACGAAAACCGTCGCGATCGCCGTCGTGATCCCAGGTTGAATCGGGCTGAACGTTAAAGCCTTTATTACCCTCATAAGAACCCGCAACCGTCGCCACCATATCGCCAAAGCGATGGCGCAGGGTACCGTCATATTGTTGGTAGCCTTTCGATCCTACCCCAGCGGTAATTTTGGATTGTTCTTTATCGGAATGCGTAATGACGTTAATCACGCCGCCCATTGCCCCGGAACCATAAATCGCTGAACGCGGGCCGCGGATATATTCGACGCGCTGCACCAGCGACAAAGGGATCTGGTTCAGATCGGGGTTATTTGTAATACCCGGTCGGGCCATGGGAACGCCGTCAACCAGCACCAGAACTTGTTTGGCTTCAGTACCACGGATAAAAAGAGAGGAGGATTGACCCATGCCACCATTTTGTGCGACGTCCACGCCAGGCAATCGGCGCATCACATCGTTTAAATCTTTCGCCTGCCAGCGATCGATATCTTCCCGGGTAACCACATCGGTCGGCGCAAGAACCGTATTGACCGGCTGTTGAAAACGGTTTGCTGTGACCACTAACGTATCTGAATTGCTGTCCTGCGCCCAGCCGGAAAATGCCGTGACGGAGAGCGCCGTCATCAGCGAAGCTTTTTTAATCATTTTTAAAGCATCCGTAATAAACAAAGGATGCCGCCGGCTCTATCAGTAGCACGCGATGATAGAAACCAAATGCGACGTATTCCGGCAGGTCTTCGGGCTTGGAGTGTTTAATGGACGAGGACTTCCCGCTAAATAGCCGCAGTGTCTGCATAATGCGCTCATCCCACTTTTCCTTACCGCTGCGCGTCAGCTCCAGATTTACACTGGATTCCCTATTAACTCATAGGACCGGTAGCACGATGCTATAATCAGAAACATATAGATGTCCAGACTTCTACCGTTATATTTCCTTATATCATCAGGGCTGGACATCCCCGGCGCTTTCCCTACAATCCCCGCGTACTTATTTTATTCAGGATGCATCATGACCCCCGAACACCTTCCTACCGAACAATATGAAGCGCAGCTGGCAGAAAAAGTCGTCCGTTTGCAGAAAATGATGGCGCCTTTTAGCGCCCCGGTTCCGGAAGTGTTTCGTTCGCCGGTCAGCCACTACCGCATGCGCGCAGAGTTTCGCCTGTGGCACGATGGCGACGATCTGTACCACATTATGTTCGACCAGCAGACCAAATCCCGGATCCGCGTCGAGACTTTCCCGGCCGCCAGCGAGCTGATTAATCAGCTGATGGCCGCGGTGATTGAGGGCGTACGCGATAACCCGGTACTGCGCCACAAACTGTTTCAGGTGGATTATCTCACCACCCTGAGCAACCAGGCCGTGATATCGCTGCTGTATCATAAAAAGCTCGACGATGAATGGCGTCAGCAGGCGGCGCGCCTGCGCGATGCGCTGCGGGCGCAAAATCTGAATGTGCACCTGATTGGCCGCGCCACGAAAACTAAAATCGAGCTGGATCAAGACTATATCGATGAACGCTTGCCGGTTGGCGGGCGTGAAATGATCTATCGTCAGGTTGAGAATAGCTTCACCCAGCCAAATGCGGCGATGAACATTCAGATGCTGGAGTGGGCTATCGACGCCACTAAAGGCGCAACCGGCGACCTGCTTGAGCTGTACTGCGGCAACGGCAACTTTTCGCTGGCGCTGGCGCGTAATTTCGAACGCGTGCTGGCAACGGAAATCGCCAAACCGTCCGTCGCGGCGGCGCAATACAATATTGCAGCGAACCACATTGATAACGTGCAGATTATCCGCATGTCGGCGGAAGAGTTTACCCAGGCGATGAACGGCGTGCGGGAGTTTAACCGCCTGCAGGGAATCGACCTGAAGAGCTATCAGTGCGAGACGATTTTCGTCGATCCGCCGCGCAGCGGGCTGGATAGCGAAACGGAGAAAATGGTGCAGGCGTATCCGCGTATTCTCTATATCTCCTGCAATCCGGAGACCCTATGCCAGAACCTGGAAACGCTCAGTGAGACCCACGAGATCGCGCGCCTGGCGCTATTCGACCAGTTCCCCTATACCCATCATATGGAATGCGGCGTGCTGCTAACGAAGAAGTAAAGCTGCGCGAGAAAACCCGGCAACAGCGCTGCTGCCGGGTGAGAGATTATTCAGCGACCGCGTTCTTGCGGTTGCGTAACCTGTAGCCAATCCAGAACACCATAATCACCGACAGAACCGCCGGGAAGAAGTTAGATCCGATGTCCGGGTATTCCGCGCGCACGACGGTACTGTAAACCAGCACGCCGAGAATAAAACAGGCGGCGGCGAGCCCCGGCAAACCCACGGGCATACTACGATTCTGATAGCGCTGATGCAGGCAGTAAACCGTCAGCACCAACGACAAAATGGGGAAGATGGAAAAAGGGACAATGGAGCTGAACAGCGCGGCGAAGGTACCATTAATGGATAAACCTGCGATCAGCGCCAGCAGCAGCGTACCTCTATCTTGTACTGAGTGTTTCATTGCTCGTCCTTCACGTTATTCGGAATGATTTGATATTTTTTCTTGTTCACGGCGATACCAGTAATACGCGCCTTTCGAGATCATTCTGAGCTGCAGCACCAGGCGTTCTTCCAGCTGTCGACGCTGCTCCGGGCCCACATCGAGAGCCTCGGCGCCAGCGCTAAATACGATGGTGACCATAGCTTCAGCCTGCGCTTCGGTAAAGGCGCGCGGCATATGGTTTTCGATTTCTAAATAGTCGGCAAGTTCCGCGATAAAATGCTGAATTTCACGCGCCACGGCGGCACGAAACGCCGCGGAGGTACCGGAGCGTTCCCGCAGCAGCAGGCGGAAGGCGTTCGGGTTGTTGCCAATGAATTCCATAAAGGTGGAAACAGAGGTACGAATGACGCTGCCGCCTTTAGCGATACGCTGGCGCGCCTGGCGCATCAGCTGGCGCAGCATGAGCCCGCTTTCATCCACCATGGTCAGACCCAGCTCATCGACATCGCGAAAATGACGATAGAAGGACGTCGGGGCGATCCCCGCTTCCCGCGCCACTTCGCGCAGGCTCAAGCTGGCAAAACTGCGCTCAGCACTCAGCTGACTGAATGCCGCTTCCACCAGCGAACGCCGGGTTTTTTCTTTTTGTTGCGCTCTTACGCCCATCACGTTGTCTGAATCCTTCCATAAGCCCTTCCGGCACTATACCAGAGATTAGAACTAATCGGTTTACACTGGATTGTGAATGATTGTTTACGAGCTGTTTCTGCTTTTATGCCGCAAAAAAGCACAACGATAATTGGGTTAAAGCGCGGCGAATGTTATCATCGTGTTTATTTTATGTATAAAACAGGTGAGTAATGCCATGTCACACTCTTGGGATTATGATGCAATTGTGATTGGTTCCGGTCCTGGCGGAGAAGGTGCCGCCATGGGGCTGGTGAAACAGGGAGCACGCGTTGCCGTCATTGAGCGCTACCATAACGTCGGCGGCGGTTGTACCCACTGGGGTACCATCCCGTCAAAAGCCCTCCGCCATGCCGTCAGCCGTATTATCGAGTTTAACCAAAATCCCCTCTACAGCGACCATTCCCGTCTTCTTCGTTCTTCCTTCGCCGACATCCTGAACCATGCCGACAGCGTCATTAACCAGCAAACCCATATGCGTCAGGGTTTCTATGAGCGTAACCACTGCGAAATCCTGCAGGGCAATGCCCATTTTGTTGATGAACACACTATCGCGCTGGAGTGCCACGACGGTACCGTGGAAACGGTGACGGCGGAAAAGTTCGTGATTGCCTGCGGTTCACGCCCGTACCATCCGGCAGACGTCGACTTCCATCATCCGCGCATTTATGACAGCGACTCGATTCTCAGCCTGCATCACGAACCGCGCCATGTGATCATCTACGGTGCCGGGGTGATCGGCTGCGAATATGCGTCGATCTTCCGGGGAATGGAGGTCAAAGTGGATCTGATCAACACCCGCGATCGTCTGCTGGCGTTTCTCGATCAGGAGATGTCCGACTCGCTCTCCTATCACTTCTGGAACAGCGGCGTGGTCATTCGCCACAATGAAGAGTACGAAAAGATTGAGGGCGTTGATGACGGCGTCATCATGCATCTGAAATCCGGCAAAAAGCTCAAAGCGGACTGCCTGCTGTACGCTAACGGCCGCACCGGGAACACCGACTCACTGGCGCTGGAAAATATCGGTCTGCAAACCGACAGCCGCGGCCAGCTGAAGGTCAACAGCATGTATCAAACCGCCCTGCCGCATATTTATGCCGTCGGCGATGTGATTGGCTATCCAAGCCTGGCCTCCGCCGCCTACGACCAGGGCCGCATCGCTGCCCAGGCGCTGGTAAAAGGCGAGGCATCGGCGCACCTGATTGAGGATATCCCTACCGGGATTTACACCATTCCGGAAATCAGCTCCGTCGGTAAAACCGAGCAGCAGCTGACGGCAATGAAGGTGCCTTACGAGGTGGGTCGCGCGCAGTTCAAACATCTGGCCCGGGCGCAGATCGTCGGTATGAGCGTCGGTACGCTGAAGATCCTCTTTCATCGCGAAACGAAAGAGATCCTCGGGATTCACTGCTTTGGCGAGCGCGCGGCCGAAATTATTCACATCGGCCAGGCGATAATGGAGCAGAAAGGCGGTGGTAACACCATTGAGTACTTCGTTAACACCACCTTTAACTATCCGACGATGGCGGAAGCCTATCGGGTCGCGGCGTTAAATGGCTTAAACCGCCTGTTTTAACGCGGCGTCGAAATGGCCATCCATCTTACCGCGGATGGCCTCCGCCAGATGTTCATAGCGGCTACGCAGCGGCGAACCCGGACGATAAACCAGCCCCACGGTACGTCTCGGCTCCGGCTTGATGCAGGGCACATAGACCACGCCATCGCGCTTTCTCTCCTGCGGCACGGCCAGGGCTGGCAACAGCGTGATGCCGCTACCGGCAGCCACCATGTTACGCAGCGTTTCGAGGCTCGTCGCCCGGAAATGGGTATCTTCATCGGCGCCCGCTTCAAAGCAAAAGCCCATCGCCTGATCGCGCAGGCAGTGCCCATCTTCCAGCATCAGCAGCTTTTCACCGGCCAGGTCCGACATCGGCACGCACTCGCGGTTCGCCCACGGGTGATCTTCGTAGATAGCCAGCATCATGGGCTCATCAAACAGCGGCACCTCAATAAACGCTTCGCTCTCTTTGACCAGCGCCAGAATCGCGCAGTCGAGCTTACCGCTATCAAGCTGCGCTAAAAGCTGATGGGTTTGTGCTTCATGCAGATACATTTCCAGCTTGGGAAAGGTCTGGTGCAGCATCGGGATAATCAACGGCAACAGATAAGGGCCAATCGTCGGGATCAGTCCAATATGCAGCGGCCCGGACATGGTCTCTCCCTGCTGGCTCGCCATTTCCTTAAGCACTTTGACTTCTCGTAGCACGGTACGCGCCTGATCCACCAGCAGCAGCCCTGCCTGGGTGAACAGAACCTTACGGCTGGTGCGCTCCAGCAACATCACGCCGAGTTCATCCTCCAGCTTACGGATTTGCCCGCTGAGCGTCGGTTGGCTGACGTGGCAAGAATCCGCCGCACGGCGGAAGTGGCGGTGTTCGGCTAGCGCTACCAGATATTCAAGATCGCGAATATTCATTATTCATCCTCCATCGCCACGATAGTCCATGGCGATAGATAGAATAGCAACGAACGATTATCCCTATCAAGGTTTCTGTTCAATAATAAACCCATAAATGAGGAAAACTTCAGAAAATCATTGAGCTTCCTCATCACCTCTCTACCCGGATAACTAAAGCCAACGTGAACTTTTGCGGACCTTGTGTCCGCTTTTTTTTGCATAAAAAAGCCCGGAGTTACCCGAGCTTCGTTTATTTGCCGCCTTAAAAGCAGCCCCGCAGGCGGATCACACCAGACGCTGTTTAGCGTCGGCAATCGCCTGAGCCACCTGCTGAGGAGAAACGCCACCTTTAGCCGCACGCTTATCCAGACACGACTGCAGCGCCAGAATCGGATAGACGTCATCCGCAATCACGGGGCTAAATTTCTGCAAATCGGCCAGAGGCAGATCCTCCAGCGGCTTGCCCTGGGCAATGGCTTCCACTACCGCTTCACCGACAATATGGTGCGCTTCACGGAACGGTACGCCTTTGGCAACCAGGTAATCCGCCAGTTCGGTGGCATTGGCGTAACCCTGCTGCGCGGCTTCTTCACAACGCGGGCGTTTTACCTGAATACCGTCGAGCACCAGTGCCGCCATATGCAGGCAGTCGAGCCAGGTATCAAGCGCGTCAAACAGGCCTTCTTTATCTTCCTGCATATCTTTGTTGTAGGCCAGCGGTAGCCCTTTGAGGGTCATCATCATGCCGGTCAGCGCACCCTGCACGCGGCCGCATTTACCGCGGATCAGCTCCAGCGCATCCGGATTTTTCTTCTGCGGCATCAGGGATGAGCCAGAAGTCACGCGGTCAGAAAGCTCAACAAAGCCCGCTTCGCCGGTATTGAAGAAGATCAGATCTTCAGCAAAACGCGACAGGTGGACCATACCGATTGAGGCATCGGACAGCAGTTCCAGTACGTGATCGCGATCGGACACGCTGTCCAGGCTATTGCGGGTCGCCGATGCGAAGCCCAGCCAGCCGGCAAGCTGTTCACGATCGATTTCATAGGCGGTACCCGCCAGCGCTCCGCAGCCCAGCGGGCTGACGTCCAGACGTTTAAGCGCATCCTGCAGGCGGCTTTCATCACGCGCCAGCATTTCGACATAGGCCAGACACCAGTGGGCAAACGTCACCGGCTGCGCGCGCTGCAGGTGGGTATAGCCCGGCATAACGGCGTCCTGATTATTCTCCGCCGTCTCAACCAGCGCGCTTTGTAGCTGACGATTCGCCGACAGCAGTTCCATCACGGTGTCTTTGCACCACAGCTTCAGGTCGGTCGCCACCTGGTCATTACGGCTACGCCCGGTGTGCAGCTTTTTGCCCAGCTGGCCGACCTTGTCGATCAGCTTACCTTCCACCCAGCTATGAATATCTTCCGCATCGCTTTCAAGGATCTGCTGAGGGTTAGCCCGCACGTCTTCCAGCAGAACGTTCAGCGCCTCTTCCAGCTGTAGCTGCTCATCGGCGGACAGTACGCCCACCGTCACCAGCGCTTTGGACCAGGCAACAGAGCCAACGATATCCTGCTCCGCCAGGCGATAGTCAAAGCGCAAAGAGTCGTTGAACTGTTTGAACCGCTGATCCGCTGCCTGAGTAAAACGCCCACCCCAAAGTGCCATAACATGCTTCCTTAATATCTTTGAATTTTATTGCCCGGCGGCGCTACGCTTACCGGGCCGACAAAATGATAAATTGATTATGCCAGTATACGCGTGCCGATCGGCGTGCCGTTAAACAGCGCAGGGAGCTGCTCCGCGTGGCGCCAGGAGGCGATATCGACCGGGCGGCCTAATGTCCGCGCCGCGTCCAGGGCCGCATTCACTTTGACGATCATGCCGTCGGTGATAATGCCCTGCTCGATCAGCTGTTCAGCCTTCTCGGCGGTCATTTCCGCGATGCGCTGCCCTTTACCATCGAGAATGCCGCTTACGTCAGACAGCAGAATCAGGTCTGCGCCGAGCGTTGCCGCCAGCGCGGTCGCCGCCTGGTCGGCGTTGACGTTCATCAACTCGCCTTCATCGGTGACGCCGATGGAGCTAACGACCGGCATATATCCGCCAGCCAGCAGCGTGTTAATCAGCGCCGGAGAACCCGGCTGAGCGAATCCGACATGACCCAGCTCTTCATCAAGCTGCGTCACTTTGACGCTATCGCCATCGCCGAGGAATAGCCCAACGGCAGCCAGGCCGTGCTTCTTCGCCCACGCCAGCAGCGTTTTGTTGGCGGTTCCCGCCAGCGCGCCGGTAATAATGTCGATCTGATCCGCCGGCGTGACCCGCAGACCGTTTTTCTTGTTCACCGGCAGGTTGAGCTGCTTCATGAGTTCATCCACCACACAGCCGCCGCCGTGCACAATAATCAGCGGGCGATGATGGGATTCGCGGTAGTTCACCAGTGCCGTAAACAGGCGCTCAAGCGCTTCTTCGCTGTCCAGCAGGACGCCGCCAAGTTTGATAATTAAAGGATTCATCATCACACCTTAAATAAGAGACTGCGTCTCAGCGAAGCCGAAACGAATATTTGCGCACTGCACGGCCTGCGCGGCCGCGCCTTTCAGCAGGTTATCTTCCGCCGCCACCACGATGATATGTTCATCCTGGACCGCAAAACCGATATCACAGAATGGCAGACCCACGACATTTTTCAATGCAGGGACACCTTTATCGTATAAACGTACCAGCGGCTTATCCGCATAGGCCTGCTGGAATACCGCCGCCACCTGCTCTTTGCTCACGCCAGGCTTCAGACGGCAGGTAATGGTTTCCAGAATCCCACGCTTAAAATTGCCCAGATGCGGAGTAAAAATAACGTCCGCGCCCAGGTGGGTTGAAATTTCCGGGTGATGACGGTGGTTGAAAACGCCGTAGGGTTGCAGGCTGACTTCGCAGAAGCTATTGCCGATAGAGGCTTTACGCCCGGCGCCGCTGACCCCGCTGGTCGCGTTGATCACCGGCCACTGGTTAAGATCCAGCAGCCCCGCGTCGATCAGCGGTTTTAACGATAGCTGAGCCGCCGTCGGGTAGCAGCCCGGTACGGCGATCAGATTAGCTTCTTTTAGCTTTTCGACGCTCCACTCGGCCAGGCCGTAAACCGCCTGCTCCAGCAGTTCAGGGTGCTGATGAGTGAAACCGTAATATTTTTCATAGAAGGCGCCGTCATTAACGCGGAACGCCCCGGAAAGATCGAACACGACGCAGCCAGCGGCGAGAAACTGCGGCGCCAGGTCATGGCTTACCTCGTGCGCGGTAGCCAGAAAAACGACATCGACTCCGGGGCTAAACTCGCTGATATCGGACATCGGCTGCAGCGGCAGATCGACAATGCCTTTCAGCTGCGGATGCAAATCGGAAACTAATTTTCCCGCATCATTGCTTTGCGCGGAGACCGTCAATGCGGTTATGGTCATATGAGGATGGCGATTTACATAGGCCACTAGCTCTGCGCCGGCATAACCGCTGGCGCCCACAATCAGCGTGTTCAACATTGGGGCTCTTCACCTTCTTGCTTACGTATATTTGCCCTGGAAGACCGTTGCCTTCCCCACCCTGTTGAGCCGTAAGAGCATCATCCTTACATTCGATGGGTTTTCTTACGCTCAACGATAATGTATTTTTATTCACAAATAATGCATGAATATTGATACTATCACGACCCGAGGTGTGTCAACAATGAAAAACAAATTACCGCCCTTTATCGAGATTTACCGCGCGCTGATCGCCACACCTTCCATCAGCGCAACCGAAGAGGCGCTGGATCAAAGCAATGAGTCTTTAATCAATTTACTGGCAGGCTGGTTCCGCGATATCGGCTTTAATGTTGAAGTTCAGCCAGTCCCGGACACGCGTAATAAATTCAACCTGCTGGCCAGCAGCGGCCACGGCGCTGGCGGCCTGCTGCTTGCCGGGCACACCGATACCGTCCCGTTTGATGATGGCCGCTGGACCCGCGACCCTTTTACCCTGACCGAGCACGACAATAAGCTGTACGGTCTCGGCACCGCGGATATGAAAGGCTTCTTCGCTTTTATTCTCGACGCCCTGCGCGACGTTGACGTCACTCAGCTGAAAAAGCCGCTCTATATTCTGGCGACGGCCGATGAAGAGACCAGCATGGCCGGTGCCCGCTACTTCGCCGAGACGACCCAGCTGCGACCGGACTGCGCCATTATCGGCGAGCCCACGTCGCTGCAGCCGATACGCGCGCACAAAGGCCACATGTCCAACGCGGTTCGCATTCAGGGGCAGTCGGGCCACTCCAGCGACCCGGCACGCGGCGTCAACGCGATTGAACTGATGCACGACGCCATTGGCCGCATCATGCAGCTGCGCGACGATTTAAAAGAGCGTTATCACTACGCCGCGTTTACCGTCCCGTATCCCACACTTAACCTCGGGGCAATTCACGGCGGCGATGCCTCCAACCGCATTTGCGCCTGCTGCGAACTGCATATGGATATTCGTCCGCTGCCCGGAATGACGCTCAACGATCTCAACGGGCTCCTTAACGAAGCGCTGGCGCCGGTGAGCGAGCGTTGGCCTGGTCGCCTGACCGTTGCTGAACTGCATCCGCCGATCCCCGGTTACGAATGTCCGCCGGACCATAAGCTGGTTGAGGTCGTCGAAAAACTCCTCGGCGCGCAAACCGACGTGGTCAACTACTGTACCGAAGCGCCGTTTATTCAGACCCTCTGCCCAACGCTGGTGTTAGGCCCGGGCTCTATCAACCAGGCCCACCAGCCGGATGAGTACCTGGAAACGCGCTTTATTAAGCCGACCCGCGAGCTCATCACTCAGGTGGTTCACCATTTTTGCTGGCATTAAATACCCATTCTCTCGTGCGATTTTATCGGCGCGAGAGGGTGACAATTATCACATTTTCATAAGCAACGCTTATCAAGCGACCTCCGAGTTAAATTTCGCAAATTGCCGCCATTTATTCGTTTGCTGAAGCGATTTCGCAACAATTGACGTGGGGGTTTTTACGTGGCTTTATAAAGACGGTTGCTTATCCACTGCTCAAATTATCGAGCGCCGGATATAACAAAATAAAATGAGATGGGGTGTCTGGGGTAACATGAACGAACAATATTCCGCTTTGCGTAGTAATGTCAGTATGCTCGGTAAGGTGCTGGGCGATACCATCAAGGATGCGCTGGGAGAAAACATTCTTGATCGTGTCGAAACTATCCGTAAGTTGTCCAAATCTTCTCGCGCTGGCAATGAAGCCAACCGCCAGGAGCTGCTCACCACGCTGCAAAACTTGTCCAACGACGAGCTGCTGCCGGTGGCGCGCGCCTTTAGCCAGTTTCTGAACCTGGCGAATACCGCTGAGCAATACCACAGCATTTCGCCAAAAGGCGAAGCGGCCAGTAATCCGGAAGTGATTGCCCGCACCCTGAGAAAGCTCAAAGAGCAACCCAATCTCAACGAAACGATTATTAAACAAGCCGTTGAATCCCTGTCGCTGGAGCTGGTGCTGACCGCGCATCCGACCGAAATCACGCGTCGTACGCTGATCCACAAGATGGGCGAGATCAACAGCTGCCTGAAGCAGCTCGATAACAACGACATTGCGGACTATGAACGTCATCAGGTCATGCGCCGTCTGCGCCAGCTGATTGCCCAGTCGTGGCACACCGATGAAATCCGCAAGCATCGCCCTACCCCGGTGGATGAAGCCAAATGGGGCTTCGCGGTTGTCGAAAATAGCCTGTGGGAAGGCGTACCGAACTACCTGCGCGAGCTGAATGAACAGCTGGAAGATAACCTGAACTATCGGCTGCCGGTCGATTTTGTTCCGGTTCGCTTTACGTCCTGGATGGGCGGCGACCGCGACGGCAACCCGAACGTGACCGCCGACATTACCCGCCACGTCCTGCTGCTCAGCCGCTGGAAGGCAACCGATCTGTTCCTGAAAGATGTCCAGCTGCTGATTTCCGAGCTGTCGATGGTTGAGTGCACCGACGAGCTGCGTGAGCTGGCAGGCGCGGAAGGCGCTCAGGAACCCTATCGTTACCTGATGAAAAAACTGCGCACGCAGCTGATGGAGACTCAGGCCTGGCTGGAAGCGCGCCTGAAAGGACAGAAACTGCCGAAACCGGCGGGCCTTATCACGCAAAACGAGCAGCTGTGGGAACCGCTTTACGCCTGTTACCAGTCGCTACAAGCCTGCGGTATGGGCATTATCGCCAACGGCGAGCTGCTCGATACCCTGCGCCGCGTAAAAGCCTTTGGCGTACCGCTGGTGCGTATCGATATCCGTCAGGAAAGCACCCGCCACACCGAAGCGCTGGGCGAAATGACCCGCTATCTCGGCATCGGCGACTATGAAAGCTGGTCAGAAGCCGATAAACAGGCCTTCCTGATCCGCGAACTGAACTCCAAGCGTCCTCTGCTGCCGCGCCAGTGGGAGCCAAGCGAAGAAACGCGCGAAGTGCTCGAGACGTGCAAAGTCATCTCCGAAGCGCCGCGCGGCTCTATTGCGGCCTACGTGATTTCGATGGCCAAAACGCCATCAGACGTCCTGGCCGTGCATCTGCTGTTGAAAGAGGCCGGCATCGGCTTCGCGCTGCCGGTCGCCCCGCTGTTCGAAACGCTGGACGACCTGAATAACGCCGACGACGTTATGACCCAGCTGCTGAATATCGACTGGTATCGCGGCTTTATCCAGGGCAAGCAGATGGTCATGATCGGCTATTCCGACTCGGCGAAAGATGCGGGCGTGATGGCCGCCTCCTGGGCGCAGTATCAGGCGCAGGACGCGTTAATTAAGACCTGTGAAAAAGCCGGCATTGAGCTGACGCTGTTCCACGGTCGCGGCGGTTCTATCGGCCGCGGCGGCGCCCCGGCGCACGCGGCCCTGCTCTCTCAGCCTCCGGGAAGCCTGAAAGGCGGCCTGCGCGTTACCGAACAGGGCGAGATGATCCGCTTTAAATATGGCCTGCCGGAAGTCACCATCAGCAGCCTGTCGCTCTACACCAGCGCGATTCTGGAAGCCAACCTGCTGCCGCCGCCGGAGCCAAAAGCGCAATGGCGCGACATCATGGCCGAGCTGTCCGACGTCTCCTGCGAGATGTATCGCGGCTACGTGCGTGAAAATAAAGATTTTGTTCCTTACTTCCGTTCCGCGACGCCGGAGCAGGAGCTGGGCAAACTGCCGCTGGGCTCGCGTCCGGCCAAACGTCGCCCGACCGGCGGCGTCGAGTCGCTGCGCGCCATTCCGTGGATCTTTGCGTGGACGCAAAACCGCCTGATGCTGCCAGCCTGGCTGGGCGCCGGCGCCGCGCTGCAAAAAGTCGTTGAAGGCGGCAAGCAGAGCGAGCTGGAAAGCATGTGCCGCGACTGGCCGTTCTTCTCTACCCGCCTCGGCATGCTGGAAATGGTCTACTCAAAAGCCGACCTGTGGCTGGCGGAATATTACGATCAGCGTCTGGTGAAACCGGAACTGTGGAAGCTGGGCGAAGAGCTGCGTGAACTGCTGTCCGCCGATATCAACGTGGTACTGGCAATCGCCAACGACTCCCACCTGATGGCCGACCTGCCGTGGATCGCGGAGTCCATCCAGCTACGTAATATCTATACCGACCCGCTGAACGTGCTCCAGGCCGAGCTGCTCCATCGTTCACGTCTGGCGGAAGAGAAAGGTGAAAAACCGGACCCGCGCGTTGAGCAAGCGCTGATGGTCACCATCGCAGGCGTTGCGGCAGGCATGCGTAACACCGGCTAGTTCGCCTTGAGAAACCTGTAGCCCGGCTAAGCGTAGCGCGAGCCGGGTTAAAAACCATAGCTCCGGTAAGCATCGCGTTTACCGGAGCTTTTTTATTAGTGGTGCAGCATTTCGTCGACAATCTGCTCTTTATGCAGCGCATAAGGATAGTAGGTTGGCCAGTTATCCATCTCTTTCAGCAGCGCTTCCTGGGACTCATTGCCCATAAAGATATGGAAATGTTGGGACTTGCGCGGCGCGATGGTGTGATCGCTAAACTGAACAAACTTCGGCGCTTTTGAATCCGCCTGCTGGCATTCAAAGAGGTAGCGCACGCCTTTTTTACCGGATGCGTAGGTCAGGATTTTGTAGCCGGAATAGGCGTACTTACAGGCATTGACGGTTGTTCCGATGTGAAACTCCATGACGTTATCTTCGATACCAATCTGCTCCACATCGGTGGCATAGCCCTTCTTATAGTACTCCCGATATTCCGCCACGCTTTTACCGGCTTTTTTGGCCTTCTGCTCCAGCACGGCATCTAAATCGCCGTTCAGCAGATAGGGATTAACCGACTGCCAGATACCCTCCCAGTCGCTCAGCGCCCTGTCCTTTACGTCCTGGTCGGCAAAAATGCCTTCACTCGCCTTCTGCTCGGCTTCGGTCAGCGCCGGGCCATGGCTATGGTGGCCGTGGGCAACCGCCTGACTGTTCGCCAGTACCAGGCTAATACCAAGCATAAGTGCGGAAATCTTTCGGGTCATCACTCTCTCCTGAGTTAAGGTTTGCAATAATATGTTACGATATAACATATCAATCAAATCTTACAACTCTCTTCGCAGAAAAATCGCGCGGCTTTTCCCTCTGCCAGTTTGTTAGGTATGATGAAACGGGATCGCGCAACGCGGAGAGAGAATGGATAGCGACATTAATCAGGCCATTGATTCTTTTATTAAAGGCCCGGCGGTAATCGGCAAAGTCCACTTTTCCACAGAATCCAGGCCGGCTTCTGAGAAAGCGCTAAGCGTCGATTTTCCGCGCCTCGAAATCATGCTTGCGGGCCAGCTTCGCGATCCGGCGATTAAGGCCGACCAGGCGCAGCTGACGCCGCACGATGTGCTGTACGTCCCCGCAGGCGGATGGAATGACCCGCAGTGGCTGATGCCCTCCACGCTGTTAACTGTCTTGTTTGGTAAGCAGCAGCTGGAATTCGTCCTACGCCACTGGGACGGCAGCGCGCTTAACGTGCTGGATAAACAGCAGGTTCCTCGCCGCGGCCCCCGGGTTGGATCGTTTCTGCTGCAGGCGCTGAATGAAATGCAGATGCAGCCGCAGGAACAGCACACGGCCCGCTGTATTGTCACCAGCCTGCTCAGCCACTGTGCCGATCTGCTGGGCAGCCAGGTACAAACGTCATCGCGCAGCCAGGCGCTTTTTGAAGCGATTCGTAAACATATTGATACCCATTTTGCCGACCCGTTAACCCGCGAGTCGGTGGCGCAGGCGTTTTATCTCTCACCAAACTATCTTTCCCATTTGTTCCAGAAATGCGGGCCAATGGGCTTTAACGAATACCTGAATCACATCCGTCTGGAGCAGGCCAGAATGCTGTTAAAAGGCCACGATATGAAAGTGAAAGATATCGCCCACGCCTGTGGTTTCGCCGACAGCAACTACTTCTGCCGCCTGTTTCGCAAAAACACCGAGCGCTCGCCGTCGGAGTATCGCCGTCAGTATCACAGCCAGCTGACGGAAAAAACGGCTTCGCTAAAAAACTAGATTTTTGTGTGTTAAACCTGACTTTTGTGCGTTCTTGTTTTCCCATTTTAATCCGGGTTGCGGGATAAATGTGATCTAAATCATCCTTAACCGCAATGCGTACATTTATCCAGTTTTTGGCAAATTTGTCATCTGGCGACCCTTCGCGTGAAAGCCGTATTCTTTCCTCAACGACACTACCGAATTAAGCATTGAGGAAAGCATCATGGAACTCTATCTGGACACCGCAAACGTAGCAGAAGTTGAACGCCTGGCGCGCATCTACCCGCTGGCAGGCGTGACCACCAACCCGAGCATTATCGCAGCCGGTAAAACGCCGGTTTGGGATGTTCTTCCGCGCCTGCAAAAAGCCGTCGGTCCGGAAGGTATTCTGTTCGCCCAGACCATGAGCCGCGACGCGCAGGGCATGGTGGAAGAAGCCAAACGCCTGAGCAACGCCGTCCCCGGTATCGTGGTAAAAATCCCGGTCACCGCCGAAGGCCTTGCCGCTATCAAGCTGTTGAAAAAAGAAGGTATCCCCACGCTGGGTACAGCGGTATACAGCGCATCTCAGGGCCTGCTGGCCGCGCTGGCCGGGGCAAAATATGTGGCGCCGTACGTCAACCGCGTCGACGCCCAGGGCGGTGACGGCATCCGCATGGTCCAGGAGCTACAGTCCCTGCTGGAGCTGCATGCGCCGGAAAGCAAAGTGCTGGCCGCCAGCTTTAAGACGCCGCGCCAGGCGCTGGATTGCCTGTTAGCAGGCTGCGAAGCGATCACCCTTCCGTTAGATGTAGCGCAACAAATGCTCGGTACCCCTGCGGTAGAGTCAGCTATTGAGAAGTTTGAGCAGGACTGGAATAACGCCTTTGGAACGCTAAACCTGTAACCCGATCGGCGAGCTGCCCAGAGGGTGGCATCACGGTCATCCAGGAGGAATAGAAATGGATCGCATTATTCAATCACCCGGTAAGTACATTCAGGGCGCGGACGTCATTACCCGCCTTGGTGGATACCTAAAGCCGCTGGCAGAACGCTGGCTCATCGTGGGCGATAAATTCGTACTCGGTTTTGCCGAAGAAAAACTGCGTAAAAGCCTGGCGGATGCGGGGCTGGCTGGCGAAATCGCACCGTTTGGCGGCGAATGCTCACATAACGAAATCAACCGCTTGCGTGATATTGCCGGTTCCGCCCGCTGCACCGCCGTGCTGGGTATCGGCGGCGGCAAGACGCTGGATACCGCAAAAGCATTAGCACACTTTATGAATCTGCCGGTGGTTATTGCCCCGACGATTGCCTCCACCGACGCGCCGTGCAGCGCGCTCTCGGTCATCTATACCGATGACGGCGAGTTTGATAGCTACCTGATGCTGCCGCGCAACCCGAACATGGTCATTGTCGATACGCAAATCGTTGCTGGCGCCCCGGCGCGCCTGCTGGCAGCCGGTATCGGTGATGCGCTGGCGACCTGGTTTGAAGCGCGTGCCTGCTCCCGCAGCGGCGCGACCACCATGGCGGGCGGAAAATGCACCCAGGCGGCGCTGGCGCTGGCTGAACTGTGCTACAACACGCTGGTTGAAGAGGGCGAAAAAGCGATGCTGGCGGCGGAGCAGCACGTGGTGACGCCGGCGCTGGAACGGGTGATTGAAGCCAACACCTATCTGAGCGGCGTCGGCTTTGAAAGCGGCGGCCTGGCGGCTGCGCACGCTATCCATAACGGTCTGACCGCTATTCCGGACGCTCACCACTACTATCATGGTGAAAAAGTGGCTTTCGGTACGCTTACGCAGCTGGTACTGGAAAACGCGCCGGTGGAAGAGATCGAAACCGTAGCGGCGCTGTGCCATAGCGTCGGGCTGCCTATCACCCTGGCGCAGCTGGATATTAAAGTCGATATCCCGGGCAAAATGCGTACCGTGGCGGAAGCCGCCTGCGCGGAAGGTGAAACCATCCACAATATGCCCGGCGGCGCGACGCCGGATCAGGTCTATGCCGCGCTTCTGGTGGCCGACCAGTACGGTCAACGCTTCCTGCAAGAGTGGGAATAACCCCTCGCGACATACCCGCCAGCAGGCGGGTATGTTCTTTTCGCCCACCATTGCCCGCCAAAACGATGTATTTTATAGTGCGATTTTCCTTTGGGTGAATCGTAGATATGCAGTCATCAAATCGAAGAATGAGCATTTACGCCATTTTGCAACAGGACAAAAAAGTCGTCGTCAATGACCTCGCCGAAAAGTTCGGCGTCACCAAAATGACCATCCGTCGCGATCTCTCTTTCTTTGAAAAACAAGGCATTGTAAAAACAACCTACGGTGGAGCCTACTTAACCCGCGGCGCCAGCGTCGAGCCCGGCTTTCAGCTGCAATCGATACAAATGGCCGATGATAAGCACCTGATTGGCCAGAAAGCCGCCGAGCAGGTTGAAGATGGCGACACGATTATTATCGACTGCGGCACCACGCCGTTGGCGCTCGCTCATTTTATTTTCGATAAGAAAATCATGGTGATAACCAACTCCATTCCGGTGGTTAATCTCCTGAAAGGAAGAAAAAATATCAAGTTGATCGTCGCGCCCGGTGAATATGAAGACGCCAGCCAGGGAATGGTCTCTTTCAGTACCGCCGACTTCTTTCGTCATATCCACGCCGACAAAGTCTTCCTCAGCACTCAGGGCGTCAACGATCTTGGAGAGCTGACGGTTCCTGAAATGACCGATGCCCACGTCAAACAAGCGCTGATGCGCGCCGGGCGGCAAAAAATCCTGCTGGCGGACAGCAGTAAATTTGGTCAAACGTTCCTTGCAGGCCATGCCCGCCTGGCAGACCTTGACCTCGTTATCAGCCAGACCGGCCTCTCCCCCGATATCCTCTCTCTGATGCAAACGCAAAACGTACCGCTGCTGCTGGCGGATAGTCACCTCTGATGGCGCAGGCGCCCCGTTTTACCGCCAGAAAAGATGTTTTAAGGAAATAACCAGAACAAGCGGCGCCGAAGATGTTTTGACGCCGCAGAGAGAAGAGAAGGACGGGGAAATCTGAAGCCTGCTTACGCCGGGCGCACGCCTAAAGTGTGGCAAATCGCGTAGCTCATTTCCGCGCGGTTCAGGGTATAGAAATGGAAATCCTTCACCCCTTCGCGGCTGAGAATCTTCACCATATCCATAGCGATGTTCGCCCCCACCAGCTGGCGGGTTTCGGCGTCATTGTCCAGACCTTCGAACATTTTCGCCATCCACGTCGGGATACGCACGTTGGTCATATCGGCAAATTTTTTCGCCTGCCTGAAGTTAGAGACCGGCAGAATGCCCGGAATAATTTCGACGTCGATACCCGCAGAGACGCAGCGGTCGCGAAAACGCAGGTAGCTTTCAACATCAAAGAAAAACTGGGTAATCGCGCGATTTGCTCCGGCTTCGACCTTGCGCTTCAGGTTAAGCAGATCGGCCTGCGCGCTTTTGGCTTCCGGATGGACTTCCGGATAAGCCGCAACGGAAATATCAAAGTCCCCGACCTCTTTCAGCAGAGTCACCAGGTCGGCCGCGTACATATCCGGCTTACCGCTGCCAGGCGGCAGGTCGCCACGCAGCGCAACGATATGGCGAATTCCGCTATCCCAGTAATCTTTAGCAATGGTACGCAGCTCATCGCGGCTGGCATCGATACAGGTCAGATGCGGGGCGGCTTCCAGACCGGTACGCTCTTTAATACCTTTGATAATGCTATGGGTGCGGTCACGTTCACCGGAGTTAGCGCCGTAGGTCACGGAGACAAACTTCGGCTTCAGGCTGCTCAGGCGATCGATGGATTTCCAGAGGGTTTGCTCCATTTCACTGGTACGCGGCGGAAAGAATTCAAAGGAGACGTTAATCTGGCCCTGCACTTCCGCCAGGCTCTGATTCAGGGCTTCCCGCTGATTGGCGTGAAAAAAGCTCATACCTTACCTCATCAATCGCATTTTATTGTTTGTTGTGTCGCGAACTTCTATACGTTTAGACGTCCAGATGTAAAAATGACGGAAAAGGGCATCCGCGTCAATAGAAAAATCAGCGTAAACAGTGAGGAATATTCAGCCAGGATGAAATTAATTCATCTCTTTTTCGCTAAGGCAATGATTTTTCAACGACTGCTGTTACCCTTTCCCGGACCCTCTCATTTGCGGGCAGCGTCACCATTCCCAGCCTAAGCGGAAGCTGCTGGCTGGCATCCTGCAAAGGACAAAAGACGACCCCCTGCCGCTGAATCGCGGAAAAAGAGGCCGGCAGGAGGATCAGGCCTTCTCCGCGCGCAATCCGCGCCAGCAGAACATCATGCTCGGCAGGCTCCTCCACGTAGGTGGGCACATAGCCTGCCCGGTCAAAAATACGTCGCGTATAGTCAAAAAAATCGGGATTACGCTCGCGTGGAAACCAGAACAGCGGCCGATGATTGAGTGCGCTTAACGTCAGCTCCGCCCTGGCGGCCTCCGGCCAGGATGCGGGTAGCGCCGCGATAAGCGGCTCGCCATACGGCAACGGATGCAGGTGAAGCCCCTCGGTATTCAGCGGCAGCGCCACCAGCGCCGCATCGAGCTTGCCCTTTCGCACCAGTTGGGCCAACGCCGGTGATGACTGACGAGTGATGTGCAATGCGCCGGTGTACTCACCCAGAGCGGATTCCGCGGCGGCGAAAACGCCTTGCTCAAAGGCGGTGGTCAACCCCAGACGCAGAGGCTGCTGCGCGGGCGCAGAGAGCTGGCTCAACGCCGCCAGGGTGCGATCCTGAAGCGCCAGCAGAGGCCGAATGATATCCAGCACCCGTCTTCCCTCGTCGGTAAGGATCAGACCTTTGGTATGCCGCAAGAATAGCGTTACCCCCAGCTGCGTTTCCAGATGGCGAATATGACGGCTCAGCGGCGGCTGCGAAATAAATAGCCGCTGCGCGGCCCGGCTGATGTTATTTTCCTCCGCCACCACCGCAAAGTAGCGCAGCAGGCGAATATCCAGAGTGTGTAAACGTGAATTTGTCATACTGAAAAGGTATCACGAAAAGGGTATTACTCAAGTCAGGAAAACTTCCCTAACCTTCCTCATTACGCATCATCACACTGAGGAAAAGCCATGACCAGCGAACGTTATACCATCGGACGAGAAATGCTACAGCGCGTGGACGGCAAAGGCGGCGACGCCGTCGTCAACAGCCTGAAGGATATCGCCCCCGATTTTGCCCGCTATCTGATTGAGTTCCCCTTCGGCGATATTTACGCCAGGCCAGGGCTCGATTTACGCAGCCGTGAAATTGCCACTATCGCCGCGCTCACGGCGCTCGGCAATGCCGCGCCGCAGCTAAAAGTGCATATTGCCGCCGGGTTAAATGTCGGGCTGACGCAGGAAGAGATTACGGAAGTGATCATGCAGATGGCGGTCTATGCCGGATTCCCGGCGGCCCTGAATGGCCTGTTTGCCGCCAAAGAAGTCTTCGCGGCGCACTAAGGTGAAAAGACCAGGCGTTGCCTGGTCTTTGACTTATGGCTACAGCAGCTGCGCCAGACGGTTGATATCCGACTGAATCGCCCCGGCGGTCACATCGCGACCGGCGCCCGGACCGCGGATCACCAGCGGGTTATCGCGATACCAGCGGCTCTCGATAGCAAAGACGTTATCACACGGCAGCAGCGCCGCCAGCGGGTGCTCTTCGCGCACCGCTTCCACGCCGACGCGGGCTTTACCGTTAGCATCAAAGCGCGCGACGTAGCGCAGCACCAGGCCCATCTCGCGCGCCGCTTCCAGACGCTGCAGCATCTGCTCGTTCAGCGCTTCGCCGTTCTCAAAGAAGTGATCGACAGACCCCTCTTCGCAGTGGGCGGGCACCAGCGACTCAACGCGCACCTGATCCGGCTCGATGTTGTAACCCGCCTCACGGGCCAGGATCACCAGCTTACGCATAACGTCTTTCCCGGAGAGATCGACGCGCGGGTCCGGTTCCGTCAGCCCCTGCTGCCAGGCCTGATCGACGAGGTCTGTAAACGGCACGGTGCCGTCAAACTGCAGGAACAGCCATGAGAGGGTGCCGGAGAAAATACCGCTCAGCGCCAGAATGGTATCGCCGCTATCAATCAAATCGCGCACCGTATGGTTGACCGGTAAACCGGCGCCGACGGTGGCGTTGTACAGCCAGTGGCGCCCGGTCTTCTCGAACGCGTCGTGGATCTGGCGATACTTACTGCTGCTGCTGGCGCCAGCCAGCTTATTCGCGCTGATAACGTGGAAACCATGGCTGGCGAAATCGAGGTACTGGTCGGCCAGCTGCGCGCTGGCGGTTACGTCCAGCACCACTAAATCATCGTACGGATGCGCGCGCATCCACAGGAACAGCGACTCTTCATCCTGCTCAACGGCCTCATCATTAAAGAAAGCCAGCGCGCGACTGGCGTCAAGGCCTTCGTAATTAAGCAGGCTACGGCGACTATCCACGACCCCGGCAAGGATGAATTCAAACCCGGTGCGGGCGGAAAGCGTGGTCTGCTCGCGAGCGAACAGCTCCAGCCAGCGGGACCCGATATTACCTTTGCCAAACAGCACCAGGCCAATGCGTTTTTCCGCGCGGAACAACGACTGATGCAGCCCCTGAATAAGACTTTCCGTCGGCCCGGCGCGCAGCACCGCGACCAGGCTGATGCCCTCTTCTGATTGCCAGGTAAACTCTACCGGCTGACCCTTCAGCTGCTGCCAGAAACGGTGGCAGTGCAGCGGATTGCGGGTCACGCCAGCGCCAACCATCGCCACCAGCGCCAGTTTCTGACGCAGGCGCAGCTCGCCCGGCAGCCCCGCTTCGTCCAGCAGCTTCAGCGCGCTGTCGGCCACTTCAGAGGTGTAGCAGAACTGCAGCAGCTTACGGTCGGCGTGTACGCCAACCGCCAGCGGACGCAGCTGGGCGCGTTTTAAGATAGCGTCCAGCTCTTTATGCGCCAGTTTGAAATCCTGGCCGCCGGGTACCTGGAACTCAATCAGGCAGACATCATCATGGCTGGTCACGATACGCGCCCCGGTACCGGAAGCCAGCACGCGTTCGATGCGCGTTGAGCCCTGATCCGGGGTGTAGCTACAGCGTAATTGTAAATCGATATCGCTGCCGGAGACCGGCTGCAGCGTACGGGCATGCAGCACCGGCGCCGCCAGGCGGGCCAGTTCGCTGGCCTCATCCAGGCGCAGCAGCGGCAGCAGGCAGGCGTCTTTCACTTTACGCGGATCCGCGCTGTAGACCCCGGCCACGTCGCTCCAGATAGTGACGCGAGACGCCCCGGCCAGGGCGCCGATTTGGGTGGCGGAATAGTCGGAACCGTTACGCCCCAGCAGGACGGTTTCCCCGGCGTTGTTACGCGAAATAAAGCCGGTCACCACCAGACGCTTGTTCGGGTGCTGCGCTATCAGCTGCTGCAAAAGCGGATAGGATAAACCTTCATCCACCTGCGGCTGCGCGGAGCGCTCGGCGCGCAGGAAGCTACGCGCATCCAGCCAGGCGGCTTCTACGCCAAGATGGTTCAGCACCGCCGCCATCAGGCGGGCCGACCAGACTTCGCCGTGACCGACGACTTCGGCGTATACCGCGTCGGTGACGCCGCCGTCAAGCAACCCGGCAAGGCGCTCAAGATCCTGAATAAAGATGGCAATCAGCGTGTCGGCAGCGTCTGGTGACAGCAGTCCGGAGATGAGCTCCATCTGATAACGACGGAGCGATTGTTGCACCTGATGCGCAGAAAGGCGATCGGTCTGGCTGAGCTTCAGCCAGCTGATCAACTGGTTGGTGGTACTGCCGGCGGCAGAGACGACCATCATGTCGCCCGCCTGCGAATACTCCGTCATAATACCCGCGACGCGCAGGTAACATTTCGCATCCGCTAAACTACTCCCACCAAATTTGTGCAGCTGACGACCCTTCGCCCCTGCCTGCGCAATCACACTCATGTTTATTCCTCGTTTGCTGCCCGGAAGCCATTTTCCAGGTCGGCAATTAAATCTTCACCATCTTCAATACCGGTCGAAATACGCAGAAGCGTTTCTGAGATCCCGGCGGCCGCACGCGCCTCAGGCGCCATGCCCGCATGGGTCATCGTCGCTGCGTGGGAAATCAGACTTTCCACGCCGCCCAGCGATTCCGCCAGCGTAAACAGCGATAACCCGCTCAGGAAACGACGCAGCGTCTGCTCATCGCCATCCAGTTCGAAGCTTAACATCGCCCCAAAACCTTTTTGCTGACGCGCCGCAATCTCATGCCCCTGGTTTTCCGGCAGGGACGGATGGTACAGTTTTTTCACCAGCGGCTGGGATTTCAGATAGTCGACAATCGCCAGCGCGTTACGCTGCGCCACTTCCATACGCGGAGAGAGCGTACGTAAGCCGCGCAGCAGCAGATAGCTATCAAACGCTCCGCCGGTGACGCCGATATTATTCGCCCACCATGCCAGTTCGGTGACGGTCGCCGGATCTTTAGCGATCACCACCCCGGCCACGACGTCAGAGTGGCCGTTCAAATATTTAGTGCACGAATGCAACACCAGATCGGCGCCCAGCGCCAGCGGATTCTGCAAAGCCGGGCTCAGGAAGGTGTTATCAACCACGCTGACCGCTCCGGCCTCACGCGCCAGACCGCAGATTTTCGCAATATCCACAACTCTCAGCAATGGATTACTTGGGCTTTCGACCAGAACCAGCTTCGGTTTTTCCGCCAGCGCGGCGCTCAGCGCCTGCTCGTCGTTTTGATCGACAAACAGCACGCGATAGCAGCCGCGCTTCGCCAGGCTGTCAAACAGGCGGTAGCTGCCGCCGTAGCAGTCGTGCGGCGCCACCAGCAGATCGCCCGGTTTCAGAAATACGGTGGTGACCAGCAAAATGGCCGACATGCCGGTATTGGTCAGAACCGCCCCCGCGCCGCCCTCCAGCTCCGCCAGCGCACGCTGCACCACATCACGGGTCGGGTTACCGCGACGAGAGTAGTCGTGGGCGCGAGGTTCGTTAAATCCGGTGAAATTATAGGTGCTGGAGAGATGAATGGGCGGGACAACGCAACCGTACTGCTCGTCGTCATTTAAACCGCTACGCACTGCGATGGTGGCCTGTTTACGCGTCATGTTGGGGAGTTCCTGGGCTGAGTCGGTGAAAAGTCAGGCTTCAGAGTAATCATTGTTATAATAGACGTCAATACATCTGGACATCTAAACTTCTTTGCGTATAGATTGAGCAAACTGGAAATAGCCGTTAAAATTATATGCATTAGCGCACATCCGTAGCGGCTTGTTTGGTGCCAGACGCGCCCCTCTACGGTAAACTACGCGCAATTATGGCCAGGACTCGCGTTCAGGCCCTTAACTAATGAATAGAGGATTAAAGGTAACTCATGGCTGAATGGAGCGGCGAATATATCAGCCCATACGCTGAGCACGGTAAGAAGAGTGAGCAAGTAAAAAAAATTACGGTTTCCATTCCTCTGAAGGTGTTAAAAATCCTCACCGATGAACGCACGCGTCGTCAGGTGAATAACCTGCGGCACGCGACTAACAGCGAACTGCTGTGCGAAGCGTTCCTGCATGCCTTTACCGGTCAACCGTTGCCTAACGATGAAGACCTGCGTAAAGAGCGCAGCGATGAAATCCCGGAAGCGGCGAAAGAGATTATGCGCGAACTGGGCATCGACCCGGATACGTGGGAATACTAAAACCATAAAAAAGGGCAGAAGAAATCTTCTGCCCTTTTTTCTCGCGTTTAGCGCAAGAGAAACAAAAAAGCCGCCCTGAGGCGGCTTCTTCAGCAAATTACTTGCTGGTACCCGGTACGCTGAAGCGCTTGTTGAAGCGGTCAACACGGCCACCGGTAGCAACATCACGCTGTTTGCCAGTGTAGAACGGGTGGCATTTACCGCACACGTCGAGGTTCAGGTCGTGACCTACGGTAGAACGGATTTTCATGACGTTACCGCAAGAGCAGGAAGCAGTAACTTCTTCGTATTTCGGATGAATATCTTTTTTCATGGGAGAACCTCAGTTAAGGCCGCGTCGCTCTTCCAGCCCTAACGCCAGACACCACGCGATGTTAATAATTCCCGGAGCGATTACACTACCGGGTAATAGATTTTGATGTCGCACAAAGCGCATCAAAGGCGGCGAATCATACAGAATTTGACCAGCATATGCAAACTGATCCGCGAGCCCTTATCACAATGTGTATACTAACCCGCCAGATTTCAAGTCAGGAAGATTAAATGCCCGTCGCTCACGTTGCCCTGCCCGTTCCGCTGCCCCGCACTTTTGACTATTTGCTGCCTGACGGTATGCCGGTCAAAGCGGGCTGTCGCGTGCGCGTTCCGTTCGGCAAGCAGGAGCGGATAGGTATCGTAACGGCGGTCAGTGAGCGCAGCGAACTGCCGCTCGACGAACTTAAGCCGGTGGCCGAAGCCCTCGACGCCGAGCCGGTCTTCTCCGCTTCGGTCTGGCGGCTGCTGCTGTGGGCGGCGGATTACTACCATCATCCCATCGGCGATGTGCTGTTTCACGCGCTACCGATCGTGCTGCGCCAGGGGAAGCCCGCCAGCGCGGCGCCAATGTGGTACTGGTTTGCCACCGAACAGGGGCAAGCGGTTGATATCAACAGCCTTAAGCGCTCACCGAAACAGCAGCAGGCGCTGGCTGCGCTGCGTCAGGGCAAGATCTGGCGCCATCAGGTTGCCGAACTCGAATTTAACGACGCCGCCCTGCAGGCGCTGCGGGGTAAAGGCCTGGCCGAACTCGCCAGCGAAGCGCCCGCGATCGCCGACTGGCGCACGGGCTTCTCGGTACCCGGCGAGCGCCTGCGGCTCAATACCGAACAGGCCACCGCCGTGGGCGCGATTCACAGCGCCTCGGACAGCTTTTCCGCCTGGCTGCTGGCCGGGATCACCGGTTCGGGCAAAACGGAAGTGTATCTGAGCGTCCTTGAAAACGTACTGGCGCAGGGGCGCCAGGCGCTGGTGATGGTGCCGGAGATCGGCCTGACGCCGCAGACTATCGCCCGTTTCCGCCACCGCTTTAGCGCCCCGGTGGAAGTGCTGCACTCCGGACTGAACGACAGCGAACGCCTCTCCGCGTGGCTAAAAGCCAAAAACGGCGAAGCGGCGATTGTGATCGGTACCCGCTCGTCGCTATTTACCCCTTTTAAAGACCTCGGGGTCATCGTCATCGATGAAGAGCACGACAGCTCTTATAAACAGCAGGAAGGCTGGCGCTATCACGCCCGCGATCTGGCGGTCTGGCGCGCCCACAGCGAACAAATTCCAATTATCCTCGGCTCGGCGACCCCGGCGCTGGAGACGCTTCATAACGTCCGCCAGGGCAAGTATCGCCAGCTGAAGCTCACTAAACGAGCGGGCAATGCGCGCCCGGCTCAGCAGCACGTTCTGGATTTAAAGGGCCAGCAGCTGCAGGCCGGACTGTCTCCGGCGCTCATTGGCCGCATGCGCCAGCATCTGCAGGCCGATAACCAGGTGATTCTGTTTTTGAACCGCCGCGGCTTCGCGCCGGCGCTGCTGTGCCACGACTGCGGCTGGATAGCGGAGTGTCCGCGCTGCGACAGCTACTACACGCTGCACCAGGCTCAGCATCATCTGCGCTGCCACCACTGCGACAGCCAGCGCCCGATTCCGCGCCAGTGCCCCTCCTGCGGCTCAACGCATCTGGTACCGGTAGGTTTGGGGACCGAACAGCTTGAGCAGGCGCTGGGACCGCTGTTTCCCGCTATCCCGATTTCCCGTATCGACCGGGATACCACCAGCCGCAAAGGCGCGCTTGAGCAATATCTTGCCGACGTCAATCGCGGCGGCGCGCGCATTCTTATCGGCACCCAAATGCTGGCGAAGGGGCACCACTTCCCGGATGTCACCCTGGTTTCCCTGCTGGACGTTGACGGCGCGCTGTTTTCCGCCGATTTCCGCTCGGCGGAGCGCTTCGCTCAGCTCTACACGCAGGTTTCAGGCCGCGCAGGCCGGGCGGGCAAACAGGGCGAGGTGATCCTGCAGACCCACCACCCGGAACACCCGCTGTTGCAAACGCTGCTTTATAAAGGATACGACGCGTTTGCCGAGCAGGCGCTGGCGGAACGGCAAAGCATGCAGCTGCCGCCGTGGACCAGCCACGTGCTGATTCGCGCCGAGGATCATAACAACCAGCAGGCGCCGCTTTTTTTACAACAGCTGCGCAACCTGCTGCAGGCCAGCCCGCTGGCCGATAAGAAACTGTGGGTGCTCGGGCCGGTTCCGGCGCTGGCGCCAAAGCGTGGCGGCCGCTGGCGCTGGCAAATTCTCCTCCAGCATCCGTCGCGCGTTCAGCTACAGCATATCGTCAGCGGAACGCTGGCGTTGATTAACACGCTGCCGGAAGCGCGAAAAGTGAAATGGGTTCTGGACGTCGATCCTATTGAAGGTTAAGGCTTCTCTTGCGAGGCGGATCGAAAAATTCAACCATCGTCACGTTTTTCATGAAAATTCTGTAACTCTCTGGATGTACTATCTGTTAAAAATGTTGCTGATGTCAGAACGCCAGGGATGTGTCTGCGCCAGTCAGCGAGGAGAAATCAGGTGAAGCCCAAAAAACAGGTCGTTGCCGCCACTATGAAAGACGTTGCCCAAAAGGCAAACGTTTCCACGGCAACCGTATCCCGAGCGTTAATGAATCCCGATAAGGTTTCGCAGAGCACCCGTAACCGGGTCGAGCAGGCCGCGCTGGAAGTCGGCTATTTACCGCAATCGCTCGGGCGCAATATGAAGCGCAACGAGTCACGCACCATTCTGGTGATTGTGCCGGATATCTGCGACCCCTTTTTCAGCGAGATTATTCGCGGTATTGAAGTCACCGCGGCGGAACAGGAGTACCTGGTGCTGATTGGCGATTGCGCCCACCAGAACCGTCAGGAAAAGACCTTTATCGACCTGATCATTACCAAGCAGATCGACGGTATGCTGCTGCTTGGCTCCCGTTTGCCCTTCGATGCGGGCGTAGAGGAGCAGCGCAATCTGCCGCCGATGGTCATGGCCAATGAATTCGCTCCCGAGCTTGAGCTGCCGACGGTGCATATCGATAACCTCACCGCCGCCTTTAACGCCGTTAACTATCTGCACGAGCTGGGGCATCGCCGCATCGGCTGTATCGCCGGCCCGGAAGAGATGCCGCTGTGCCATTATCGCCTGCAGGGCTATGTCCAGGCGCTGCGTCGTAGCGGGATAACCGTCGATCCGCACTATATCGCCCGCGGCAATTTTACCTATGAAGCCGGCGCCAACGCCCTCGAACAGCTGCTGGCGCTGCCGGTACCGCCGACGGCTGTTTTCTGCCATAGCGATATTATGGCGCTGGGGGCATTATCGCTGGCGAAACGTCGCGGCCTGAAAGTTCCTGAAGATCTGTCTATTATTGGTTTCGATAACATCTCTTTGTCTGAATTTTGCGATCCGCCATTGACGACCGTCGCGCAACCACGTTTTGATATTGGCCGCGAAGCGATGCTGCTTTTATTGGATCAACTGCACGGTCACAGCGTCAGCAGCGGTTCACGATTACTCGACTGCGAGCTTATCGTTCGCGGCAGTACGCGAAAAATCCGAACATAACCTTCAGGCTTTCGGGCCTGCCCTTCTGGTCAAAGGCCCGCCGCTTAAGTAACATGGCGGGCTGAAAAACGAATAAGACAGCGAAACGATAGTGGCACAACGAGATTATGTACGCCGCAGCCAACCGGCTTCTTCGCGGCGCAAAAAGAGCAATACCCGAAGCTCAAGGAACAAGCAAGGCGGCCTTTCGGCGGTTTCACCGACTATGGTGGCGATCGCTGCGGCAGTGCTGGTGGCCTTTATCGGTGGACTGTACTTCATCACGCACCACAAGAAAGAAGAGGCTGAAGCGCTGCAAAATCGCCAGGCCGCTGGCAACGGCCTCCCGCCGAAGCCGGAAGAGCGCTGGCGCTATATTAAAGAGCTGGAGAGCCGTCAGCCCGGCGTTCGTGCGCCTACGGAACCCACGGCAGGCGGCGAAGTCATGAAGCCGGAGCAGCTGACGGACGAGCAGCGCCAGCTGTTGGCGCAAATGCAGGCCGATATGCGTCAGCAGCCTACGCAGCTGACCGAAGTGCCGTGGAATGAACAAACCCCGGCGCAGCGCCAGCAGACCCTGCAGCGTCAGCGTTTAGTTCAGCAGCAGCAGCTCGCGCAGGTGCAGCAGCAGACACAGACGCAGGTACAGCAACCGCGAACCCAGCCGCGGGCCGTCGAGCAGCCGAAACCGGTGCAGCAGCCGCCGAAGCAAACGGCGTCGAACCAGCAGCCGTATCAGGATCTGCTGCAAACGCCGGCGCATACCAGTACCGCGCAGCCTAAAACCCAGGCCGCCGCGCCGGTAACCCGCGTTGAAGAGGCGCCAAAAACCGCCGCCGCGGAGAAAAAAGACGATCGCAGCTGGATGATCCAGTGCGGCTCCTTTAAAGGCGCTGAGCAGGCGGAAACCGTACGCGCGCAGCTGGCGTTTGAAGGCTTCGCCTCGCACATCACCACCAATAACGGCTGGAACCGCGTGGTAATTGGGCCGCTGAAAGGCAAAGAAAACGCCAGCAATATGATTGAACGGCTGAAAATGGCCGGACACGCAAACTGCATTCGTCTCGCCGCCAGGGGTTGAAACCCTCAAAATCCCCCCCATCTATAATTGCATTCTGCCCCGCGTAACCGCGGGGCCCCTATTCCGCTTTTGCAACCAAGGGGTCTGCTCGTGACTACAATTGTAAGTGTTCGCCGTAACGGCCATGTCGTTATTGCCGGTGATGGCCAGGCCACGCTGGGCAACACCGTAATGAAAGGCAACGTCAAAAAAGTGCGCCGCCTGTACAACGACAAAGTGATCGCCGGCTTTGCGGGCGGCACCGCTGACGCCTTCACGCTGTTCGAACTGTTTGAACGTAAGCTGGAAATGCATCAGGGCCACCTGGTAAAGGCCGCCGTTGAGCTGGCGAAAGACTGGCGTACCGACCGCATGCTGCGCAAGCTGGAAGCGCTGCTGGCCGTGGCTGACGAAAACGCATCGCTTATCATCACCGGTAACGGTGACGTGGTGCAGCCAGAAAACGATTTGATTGCTATCGGCTCCGGCGGTCCTTACGCCCAGGCCGCGGCTCGCGCCCTGCTGGAAAATACCGATATGGGCGCACGCGATATCGCAGAGAAAGCGTTGAATATTGCAGGTGATATCTGCATTTATACCAACCACTTCCATACCATCGAAGAATTACCGTCTAAAGCGTAAGGATCTCCCATGTCTGAAATGACCCCACGCGAAATTGTCAGCGAACTGGACAAACACATTATCGGCCAGGACGCAGCCAAGCGCTCCGTCGCCATCGCTCTGCGTAACCGCTGGCGTCGTATGCAGCTCAACGAAGAGCTGCGTCACGAAGTCACGCCTAAAAACATTCTGATGATCGGCCCGACCGGCGTCGGTAAAACGGAAATCGCCCGTCGTCTGGCAAAGCTTGCCAACGCGCCGTTCATCAAAGTTGAAGCGACGAAATTCACCGAAGTGGGCTATGTTGGTAAAGAAGTGGACTCCATCATCCGCGATCTGACCGATGCGGCGATCAAAATGGTGCGCATGCAGTCCATCGACAAAAACCGCTATCGTGCGGAAGAACTGGCGGAAGAGCGCATCCTTGACGTGCTGATCCCGCCGGCGAAAAACAACTGGGGCCAGGCTGAACAGCCTCAGGAACCGTCCGCCGCGCGTCAGTCTTTCCGTAAAAAACTGCGCGAAGGTCAGCTCGATGATAAAGAGATTGAGATCGATCTCGCTGCTGCGCCGATGGGCGTTGAAATCATGTCCCCTCCGGGCATGGAAGAGATGACCAGCCAGCTGCAGTCCATGTTCCAGAACCTGGGCGGCCAGAAGCAAAAACCGCGTAAGCTGAAAATTAAAGACGCGATGAAGCTGCTGATTGAAGAAGAAGCGGCGAAGCTGGTCAACCCGGAAGAGCTGAAGCAGGATGCCATCGACGCCGTTGAGCAGCACGGTATCGTGTTTATCGACGAAATCGATAAAATCTGTAAGCGCGGCGGCAACTCCTCCGGCCCGGACGTATCCCGCGAAGGCGTACAGCGCGATCTGCTGCCGCTGGTTGAAGGCTGCACCGTCTCCACCAAGCACGGCATGGTGAAAACCGATCATATTCTGTTTATCGCTTCCGGCGCGTTCCAGGTAGCCAGCCCGTCTGACTTAATCCCGGAGCTGCAGGGTCGTCTGCCGATTCGCGTTGAGCTGAAAGCGCTCACCACCCACGACTTCGAGCGCATCCTGACCGAGCCGAACGCGTCCATCACCGTGCAGTATAAAGCGCTGATGGCCACCGAAGGCGTCAATATCGAGTTCACGGAAGATGGCATCAAGCGTATCGCTCAGGCCGCGTGGCAGGTCAACGAGACCACCGAGAACATCGGTGCGCGTCGTCTGCATACCGTACTGGAGCGTCTGATCGAAGACATCTCCTACGATGCCAGCGAAATGAATGGCCAAACCGTCACCATCGATGCGGAATATGTCGGTAAGCATCTGGATGTTCTGGTGGCAGATGAAGACCTGAGCCGTTTTATCTTATAATCCGGTTCAATATATTTTCATCACTATAGATGGGGCTATAGATACCCTAAATAATTCGAGTTGTGGGAAGGCAGCCGTTGGCTGAGGGCCCTCATTTATCCCGGCAGTGCCTGGGGTGAATGCGCGTCGCCAACGCATCTGCAGCTTGAAGTATGAAGGGTAGAGCCCCATTTTTTATTGGCCGGGACTTATGACCGAACACGCTATCACTCGCACCCAGGCCTGGCTGGAAAGCCTGCGCCCCAAAACGTTACCTCTGGCCTTTGCCGCCATTATTGTCGGCTCCGCGCTTGCCTGGCATCAGGGCAGCTTCGATCCCTGGGTTGCCCTGCTGGCCATCATCACCGCCGGTTTATTACAAATCCTCTCCAATCTGGCCAATGATTATGGCGACGCGGTAAAAGGCAGCGATAAGCCCGACCGTATCGGCCCCCTTCGCGGCATGCAGAAAGGGGCAATTACCCAGGCGCAGATGAAACGCGCGTTG